>JAJRRH010000123.1 GCA_024279715.1 Bacteroidota bacterium | reverse complement strand
CCCTACAATACAGGGAACGACTCTTTTATTTACCCCGATAAGTTTAGCGAAACCAAAGCCGAATACGAAAAACGAGTGGGCGACAAAGACGAAGAAGGCTATTTGACAAAAGACGGTATGTTCCGAAAAAACAGCAAAGAAAACGGTCAATACCACAGCAATTGGTTAAATATGATGTACCCGAGATTGTTTTTAGCAAAAAACCTGCTCAAACAAGATGGAGTTATTTTTATCTCAATTGACGATAACGAAATTCATAATCTAAGAATGATGATGAATGAGGTTTTTGGGGAGGAAAATTTTGTAGCTAATATTATTTGGGAGAAAAGATACGGTAGAAGTAATGATGCAAAGTTAATGTCAACAGTAAGTGAACATTTGCTATTATACCGAAAGACAGAATCCTTGAATGTACTTAAAGAACCAAGAAGCGAAAAAAATAATAAAGATTATTCAAACCCTGATAATGACCCAAGAGGTAAATGGACAAGTGTTTCATTTGTCAGCCAAAGAACAAGAGATGAAAGACCAAATTTAGGTTATACAATTAAAAACCCACATACAGGTAAAGAATTTTCTCACCCAACAAATTCGTGGAAGTACAACGAAGAAAAATTTCTTGAAATGTTGGCGGATAATAGATTTCACTGGGGACAAAATAATGACCAAGATTTTCCACGCATAAAAAGATTTTTATCAGAATTACCAGAAGGGATGGTTCCTATTAATTTGTGGAAGCATACAGATACAGGAACAACTGATGAAGGAACAAAAGAGGTATTAGAACTTATTGGAAAGAACATTTTTACATTTCCCAAACCAATTAAATTGATTCAAAGAATGCTTAATATGGGGAGTTTGGAAAATGACATTGTTCTTGATTTCTTTTCGGGTTCTGGAACTTTTGCACACGCAGTTATGGATTTAAACAAGAAAGACCAACGAAAACGAAAATACATTTGTGTACAATTACCGTATCCCCTCTACCAAGTAGGTGATAGAAAGTTATTGTAAAATATTTTCCTTTGTAGTAAGTTGGGTGGATTATATCTTCAAATTTTGGGGCAGTAGCTCGTCTAGCCTGTTCACTTTGTGGCCGGGAATAACTTCTAATACTTTTTTGAGCCACTCGAATGGGTTTACGTTATTCTTTTTGCATGTCCCAAAAAATGAATAGAACATAGCAGCCCTTTCGGCTCCACGGGGCGACCCGGCGAACAGATAATTTTTTCTGCCCAAAGCTATGGGGCGGATGGCGTTTTCGGCAAAGTTGTTGTCAATCTCCAATGAGCCATCGTTAAGGTAGTTCATCAGCTTGTCCCACCTGGGTATGCAATATGCCGTTGCCTTCCCCATTGCCGATTTTGGCAGGGCTGTTTTGTAAGTTTCGACAATCCATTTCCCCAGTTCGTTCAGTACGGGCAATGCCTCGTTGAGCCGTAAAGCATGCCTTTGTTCAGAATCCATGTTTTCGAGCTTTGCTTTTCGTTCAATATCATATAGCTTTTGGAACATGCCCATGGCGTATCCAGCCTTGGCCTTGTCGTAATCCAATGCTTTTTCAAAACCCCTGCGGGCATGTGCCATGCAATTAAGGTGGGTTATGGATTTTCTGCCCCCAAAAGAGTCATATACTTTATAGCCGTCGGTTTGCAAGTAACCGCTAAAGTTTTTGAGTAGTTTGGCCGGGCCTTCGCGCGACCTTCCTTTGTTATAGTCGAAAAATACTGTCTTTTCTAAAGGGCTGTAATAAACCCAGTGGTACCCTTGGTGGGTTTTCCCTTTCTTGCTTTTATCGAGTACCGGTATTGGTGTTTCATCGGCTTGAATGTAGCCTTGCGAAAGCACCCTGTGTTTCAGGTTCTCGTAAAGTGGCCACAATAAATTACAAACTGCTTCTTGCCACCCGTTAATGGTCGATGAAGGGATTTTTATGCCTTCACGTTTAAACCGCCCTATTTGCCGGTATATGGGCAGGTGGTCAACAAATTTATCAATCATTATTTGCGCCAACAGCCCGGGCCCTGCTATCCCTTTTTCGATTGGGGATGTAGGTAATTCCGCGATAATTCCTTTGTGGGCTAAAGCTTCTTCATCTTCTGGCCTTATATATTTTGGGCGGATATACCGTTTGATAAACAACCTAGCAGGGACAAGCTCCAACTGGTCTGTCACTTCTTTGCCGATGCATTCCATGCCCGTGGTATCTTCTTCCGGTTCGATAACAATTTCTTCTACGGGCAGGTGGCTTGGCAAAGCCATACGCCCGGGATGGTTTTCACGTTTGGTTTTCGGCCGTACATAAGTAATTGTTTCCTGCTGCTTTTCCGGGGCCTCTTCTTGCTCAACATCAAAAGGCAGTACCAGTTGGTTTTCGTCACGGTTTTGTATAAACCGCTCGCGTTTGGCACCAAATAATAAACGTTTCATCTGGCCCAACTGGAATTGCATCTCGTTTATCCTAGCCTCAAGTGAAGAATTTAGGGATTCATATAACCTGAGTTGGGATTCCAGCTTTTTGTTGGCTTCCATTAACTCCTCAAAACCCATATTTTTTAGCTCCTTTGACATGTGTCAAAAGTACTGTATTTACAGGCTTTTCAAGCAAAAATCTTGCTGTTTTTATCCACTGTTTTCCTGGATAAAAAAGGGGTTAAAGATTTGGTTGGTAACGTTTTCTTTTTTGGATATTTTTTATGGAGAGCCCGTCTATAAGCATCACTGTTTGGGCATAGCCCAGCACTATGCTCCCTGCATCGGGGCCGTATCCCGGGAACTCAAAAGTACCTTGCTCCAGGCGTTTGTAGTATAAGGTAAAACCTATTCCTTGCCAGTGCAAAAGTTTAACCTTGTCGCGCCTTCTGTTTATGAAGATGAAAACATCCCCGCTGCAAGGGTTGCCCCCCAGGGTGTTTTGTACCAGCCCTGACAAGCCGTCAAAACCTTTGCGCATGTCGGTTGGCTGGTTGTACAAGTGGAACCTGTTGGTTGATGATAAAGTAAACACCGGGCTATAGGTCGATTAAAGTTTTTAACTGCTGGATGCCTATACTTGCCGGGCACGTTACCTGTACACCGTTGGGATAGGTTATCCCGATCTGGCCTATAATAGTGGAAGCCGGATCTATTGACTTGGGGACTTCAACCGGAATAAAAGCCTTGACGGTTTTTTTCCGGGAAGGTTTCGGCTGCCCTTTTTCTTTCCTGTACTTTTTGAGCCAATAACCAAAGGTTGCTTTGGGTAACTTCTCGCGGTTACAAAATCCGTGCTGTGTCAACCCGCTTTCCTGCCACATCTCTATGGCAAGGTACATCTCTTCTTTGTTGTATCTCTGGTCTTTTCGCATGCGGCAAATGTATGCCAGGGTCGGTCAACTTACAAGACGGGGTTGGTAGAGGGGATACGTTGGAACAACAAAAGGTTTACAACAAATTCACGCTTATTTGTTTGGTGGATTGTATGATTTTGCTGGACAAATTAGACAAAAAAACATTTCAAAAGGCGGTTTTCAATTTGCTGTGTCACGTTTTTTGGACAAAACATTAAAGCAAATAGAAGCGATGCCTGAAACTACATTTGACGAAATTGTAGATAAATATATAGAAATGAACATCGCACACCCGTTTATGGAAGGAAACGGTAGGTGCACAAGAGTATGGTTAGATTTGATATTAAAAAAACGCTTAGGAAAATGCGTTGATTGGAGTAAAATAAGCAAAAAAGATTATATGAACGCAATGATACAATGTCCAACAAACAGCAGTATTCTAAAAAACTTGTTGAAAAATGCTTTAACCGACAAAATCAATGACCGTGAAATGTTTATGAAAGGAATTGATTACTCTTATTATTATGAAGAAAATGACTAAAAATATATGAGGTTTTCAAAGACAGAATTAAAGAACAACCAGCCCATAACAAAAAATATAGTGCATGCCGCAATTGGTTGTAAATATGAAAGTTAATACACGAAATAAAATTAGTAGTAACTTGAAAAATAATCGTTTCAAAATGCGGCACGCACTATATTTAAACCGTTATGGGCAAGGCAAAGAAAAGCGATTAATGATAAAAATAGATTAGTGTAATTATAAAAATAGATAACATTTAATTCTACTTTGACAGATTAAAATAATTTTACAAATATAGAATTTAATTCACTGATTATTAGATAAATGCCTTGAAAATTATTATCTTCAAGGCATAGATCGAGAAACAAACTTATCGTTCACAAGAATGTTTAACACATCGTAAAAATAGTAAAAAT
>JAJRRH010000122.1 GCA_024279715.1 Bacteroidota bacterium | reverse complement strand
GTATATGGAATATCGAATACATAAATCTATTCAGTATGCAGCAAGGCTTAGTTGCATTGCCAGAATTGTGTGAAGGAGAAGACTGTACTGGCTCTCAAGCCTTCGAGTACAGCAATAAATTCACAGCAAGTCATCTACTCAGCTGGAAGATCAACAAAGATTGGAATGTTTATATTTTTGAAACTATCATATGGCAAGACAAAGATTTATTCTCGCAACGTGGGTTTGACATGAATTATCTCAATCCTATTATCTTTTATCGACCAGTAGAGTTTGCTGTAGGCTCTTCAGATAATGCCATCATAGGATTTGGTGGCTCGTGGATGATCAATAAGAAAACTCAAATTTATAGCCAATTCGTAATAGACGAAATGGTAGTAAAACAATTTATCTATCAAACAGGGTGGTGGGCAAATAAATACGCTGCTCAATTGGGCGTTAAGATGTTCGACCCATTCAATACAAAAAACACTTACTTCCAATTGGAGTGGAATTTCGTAAGACCTTTTACCTATTCTCATGGGTCGGTACAGCAGAATTATGGGCATTATGTACAATCATTAGCTCACCCTGCAGGATCTAATTTTTATGAGGTAATGGGTCGTTTTATCAAAGATTGGCGTAATTTTCAATTCTCTACCAAAGTGGAATTCCTCCTCCAAGGAAGTGATATTTATGACCTTGAGACAATGGAGCTTCAGAACTTGGGCGGAAATATATTCCAATCATATATAGACCCATTCATAATCAGGGGAAATATAGTCGGTCAAGGGCTAACCACCAACACTTTACTAACGGGAGTGCAAACTGCTTACGTATTTGATCAGAAGAATGATGGTAGAATTCAATTGGGGTTTGGTCTAAAATATGTCAATCAGGAAAACTATAACAACACTTATTCCAATACACTAACGCCTGTCATTTCAGGTGGATTAGTTTATGGCTTCAACAATTAGCAATAAATAAGTATACTACACAGTACTATTGCCTCACGAAAAAAAAACGTCTTGACAATCGCCCTAATATTTTTAAGCAAGTTAGAACTATAAATAACAGTACAAAAAGAAGAAGAAATAGTTAAGACAAAAGTATATGAATAAATAAATTCATTACTTTTGTGCCATTAAAAATATCAATTAATGAATCACTCTTCGAGTACTAACAGTAAATTCTCCAGTCTGAAAGAATTACTGAAACTAAGACTTACCAGCCTTGTCGTATTCTCATCGATACTAAGTTACATTTTAGCTGCAGGTATTTCAGGTATAGACTGGTCAGTTTTTATTGCGTTGATAGTAGGTGGATTTATGATTGCAGGTGCTTCAAATGGTCTGAATCAAATCTTAGAAATAGAAAGTGATGGTCTAATGACTAGAACCGAAAACAGACCACTACCAAAAAATAGACTGACGATAAAAGAATCCTTGATCTTTTGCATAGCCATGGGTGTAGGAGGATTTATCATCCTTTGGCAATTTGTTAATCTTAACGCCGCACTTCTAGGGCTATTGGCTTTAGTATTGTATGCATTTGCCTATACTCCATTAAAGAAAAAAACCCCTTGGGCTGTATTCGTAGGTGCTTTTCCTGGTGCTATCCCTTCCATGCTTGGATGGATAGCAGCAACAAACCACTTTGGACTTGAAGCTGGAGCCGTATTTGCTATTCAATTTGTATGGCAGTTCCCACATTTCTGGTCTATCGCATGGGTATTGGATGATGATTACAAACTTGGTGGCATTCGATTACTTCCATTAAAAGAAGGTCGTACCAAACGTACTGCACTTCATGTATTAGGCTATACTGCTTTTTTAATTCCAGTATGCACCTTCCCTTGGCTTCTCGAAATGACAGGAATTATTTCCACCATACTTGCCGTAGCCATTAGCATATATTTTGTGTATGTTGCATTTAAACTATATCAATCACATGATATCAAATCAGCCAAACGTTTAATGTTTGCTTCATTCATATATCTGCCGTTGATTCAAATAATACTCATCCTCGGAAGTCTATAAGCTCATGAGATCAGACGTTATTGCAGAACAGTATTCAACCGAGCGTGTCGTTCGTTCCAAAAAAATGCTTCTCCTAGGAGCCATGGCGAGTATCGTAATGCTCTTTGGATCACTAATGTCCGCATATGTAGTAACCCGTGGTGGAGCTACCTATTGGGTAAATATTACATTGCCTAACTCTTTTTGGATCAGCACTGTACTAATCATTTTAAGCAGCATCACCCTTATCCTAGCCGTTCGTGCTGGAAAGAGCGACAAAAAAAAACTTGTACAAACCTATATTGCAATCTCTCTATTGCTCGGGGTTGGGTTTGCAGTTACACAATATCAAGGATTTCTAACCCTAGCGGATAGAGGATTAAACTTCACTGGTAATTTTCTAGATAACCTGAAAGGTGAATATGGTGTGGACTACTACATCACAGATTTTCATGGGGCAAAAGTACCCTTTGTAGATGGTCATTATATCGATCCAGATGATGCTTCTGGCACAAAAATTATAGATAATAAAATCAAAGAACTTAGAAACCCAGCAAGCACTTATCTGATATTTATTATTGGATTGCACGTCCTGCATGTCGTCGGTGGACTTCTATATCTCATTTTCTTGGTGATATATGCTAGATTTGGAAAGATTGAGCGGTTCAACTACTTGAAAGTAAGGCAAATAGCTACCTATTGGCATTTTGTCGATGTTTTATGGATTGTACTATTGCTATTTTTACATTTTATTCATTAAACTTGCACTCAAACTATTTTAATAAACTATGTCAGCACACAGTTCAGAAACAATAAGTAACTCAGTCCTTTGGGGAGGTGATGGTTCCCCATTCAGAATAAGCTATGGAAAACTTATGATGTGGCTATTCTTAATATCTGATGCCCTTACATTTGGTGGCTTGTTAATAGCCTATGGATTTGAAAGACATGCCATCGGATCATGGCCACTTGCAGAAAAAGTCTTCTCCGCCTTTCCAGGTACCGGCACGATGAAACTACCATTGATCTATGTTGCTCTAATGACTTTTATATTGATTATCAGCTCCGTTACTATGGTACTAGCGGTAGAAGCAGGACATAGATTGGATAAGAAAAAAGTTAAAAAGTGGATGATTCTAACGGTAATCGGTGGACTATTCTTCCTTTTATCACAAGTTTGGGAGTGGAGTCACTTTATTCATGGTTCTGGTGGGTATATCACTACTACCACTGGAGAATACTATCACTTTGACAAAGACTATGGATTCCATGAAGGTGATGTAGCGCATATGGAGTTTACAAACGAAATGGCGTTGGTACAAAATAAATATGGAATGGGAGAATCCCTAACCCTAAGCAATGAAGAGTCTAAAAAAATATTTGACCAACGGGTTGACTTCTTCCATGGCGCCAATCTCAAAAGAAATGAATATCACCCTGGACATCCACAATATGCCAATTTTTTCTTCTTTATCACAGGGTTTCACGGATTTCACGTATTCTCTGGAGTCGTTATAAACTTTTTGATTCTTCTTCAAGTAATGAAAGGGACTTATGACAAACGGGGACACTTCGAAATGGTTGAGAAATCAGGATTGTACTGGCACTTTATTGATTTGGTATGGGTATTTGTATTTACCTTCTTCTACTTAGTATAAAAACAAAAGACAATGGAAAGAGACGACTTAATAAGAGACCACGAATATTCCGTAGCAGCTAATCATGACGAAGCACATGGTGTAGCCACTAGAAAAAGTATCACCTTTGTAACGATACTTCTCTCAGTATTAACAATAGTAGAAGTAGGTATTGGATGGGTAATATCAAGAGATCATAGCACCATGTGGGCAATGACCAAAATTGCTCTAATTATCATGACCTTGGTTAAAGCTCGCTACATCGTAATGTCTTTTATGCACTTGGGGGAAGAACGTAAGAATTTAAAAAAGACCATCATTATTCCATACATCTTCTTTATGGTCTATATGATTACTTTAATAATACTACTGGAGTCAAACTACGTCAATACAGTGATTCTACAACAAGAACTTGTAACTCCTTAATTCACCAAGCTGTTTTCATACATATTGGTACAAAACATAAATAATGTCTAAGAAGCTTACCAAATTCTTAATCTTAGGTGCTATACTTGTTGGGATACCTTTAATCTTTATCTCTTTGGGTAAGACCCAACACAACTTCAAAGATGTAAAACACTTTGTGCCTGAAGACGTGGTTATTAAAACCGTGGATGGCGTAACAGTTTATGACACTATATGGTCAAAAATTCAACCCTTTAACTTTACAAACCAAAATGGAGATATCGTTACAGACAAGGATTATGAAGGTCATATCTATGTGGCTGATTTTTTCTTTACGACCTGTACTACAATTTGCCCGGTGATGACTTCGCAAATGAACCAATTGATTCTACAACTTGACGGAAAGGCTGGGGCCGACATTAAGTACATATCATTTACCGTAAATCCGGAACACGATACAGTAGAAATTCTCAATAAGTATGCAGAAAAAAATCATGTGAACGCAGAACATTGGAATCTAGTCACGGGTGATAAAAGAAAAATCTACGAACTTGGTGTCAATTCCTTTAAATTATCTACCCAAGAAGACGCTCTTGCTGAAGGGGGGTTTTTACATTCCAATCTTTTTGTACTTATTGATGAAGAAAAACATATTCGGGGTTATTATGATGGTACAAGCTCAAAAGAGATAAGAATACTCTCAGGAGACATAAAAAAACTACTCTCCGAAAAAAAACATAAAAATGCCAAAAGAAAAGAATTATAATTTTCTAATTATACTGGTCTCCATTGCTCTGCCATCCATTATAGCAATTCTTTTTTTTACCGATAAAATTGAGGGCTATGACTTTTCGTTTTTGCCTGCAACTTATGCTATCACAAACGGATTAACCTTTATATGCCTCATCGCGGGAGTTATAGCTATTAAAAATGGCAATAAATCATTGCATCAAAAATTCATGACCTCCGCTATCATACTCTCCATATACTTTCTCTTCGCCTATGTACTCTATCATATCACTACAGAGAGCACAAAATTTGGAGGGACAGGTGCAATTAAGACCTTATACTTGTCCATACTACTTTCCCACATTCTATGCTCCCTTATCGTCGTTCCACTGGTTCTTATTACTTACGTACGTGCTCTTAATCAACGATTTGACAAGCATAAAAAAATTGCCAAATACGCATTCCCATTATGGGCATATGTTAGCCTAACTGGCGTTATTGTCTACTTCATGATAAGTCCGTATTATCAATAAACACATTTGTAATATTATTACCTTTGCACCTCATTACAAGTAATTGGATCATGAAAATAAATCATGTTTATATCATATCGGCGCTGCTAATACTTTTTATCACCCTCACTCCTACCATACTCGAAGCGCAATGTGCTATGTGTAAAGCAGTACTTGAAAATGAATTAACAACTGATGGCAATCGAAAAAGTGAAGGCATCAACGCTGGAATAATCTTCTTAATGGGTATTCCATATATACTGATAGGATCTGCTATTTTGTATTATCTCAAACTACGTAAATCAAACTAGTTCATATTCATGGGAAAAGACAAATTACGACGGTTTGCCGATAATGAAAAATTCGACAATGTCTTACAACCCACTACGGAAGACCTCCTTAAGAAAACATGGGCTCTAAAGGGGGAGTGGCACAAAGAAATATTTGAAAATGAAAATCCCATTACACTAGAAATTGCGTGTGGTAAAGGAGAATACACATTGGCCCTAGCAAGAAGATACCCGGAGAGAAATTTTATAGGTATTGATATCAAAGGAGCTAGATTGTGGCGTGGTGCTAAAACTGCCCTTGAAGAGAAACTAAATAATGTAGTGTTTTTAAGAACCAGACTAGAATTCATTCTCTCTTGTTTTGCGGAAAATGAAGTATCTCAAATTTGGATAACTTTTCCTGACCCACAAAAACACCTTTCTAGGGCAAAAAAAAGATTAACCCATCCTCAGTTTTTAGAACGATTTAGAACCATTCTAAAACCTACTGGCACCATTAACCTTAAAACAGATAGCTCCTTTCTATATGACTACACCATGGATGTTGTTTTATCAGAAAACCTCAAAGTAATTCATCAAACCATAGATGTATATGGTCTTGGGAAAGATAAATTTCCAAATGAGCTGAATGAATTAATGGAAACAAAAACATTCTATGAATCCCGTTGGTTAGATGAAGGAAAGAAAATAAAATTCATTGAATTTGAACTATAACTTGGAAAACTGTAGAATATTAACTCAAATTGAAACCCCAAATAAAATCTAACGTATCTAAAGAAATAACTCAGAAAAAAACATGGTCATATTCTTGTTAAAAAAAACAACAAATGAATCTTGTACAAGTGAAAAATTGAATACTTTTGGGTGAAATTTAAAAGACCTTTTATTAAATAAATCATCGTAAATATGTCTGCAAAAAACAAAAAGGAAATAAAAGCCTTCATGGATGCTGTTTCAGCGAAACAATCCCATGAAAAAGAATTCTTACAAGCTGTCGAAGAAGTAGCGGAAGCAGTAATCCCTTTCATTGCCAATAAGCCAAAATACAAAAAAGCTAAGATATTGGAAAGAATGGTAGAGCCTGAGAGAACAATATTATTTAGAGTTCCTTGGCTTGACGACAAAGGGAACGTACAAATCAACAAAGGATTTAGAGTTGAATTCAACTCTGCCATAGGTCCTTATAAGGGAGGATTGAGATTCCATCCTACTGTAACACTTTCTATCCTTAAATTCTTAGGGTTCGAACAAGTATTCAAAAACTCACTGACAACGTTGCCTATGGGTGGTGGTAAAGGTGGTTCTGACTTCAATCCTAAAGGAAAATCGGATAATGAAGTGATGAGATTTTGTCAGAGCTTCATGACAGAATTACAAAGACATATTGGCCCTGATACAGATGTGCCAGCTGGTGATATCGGTGTGGGTGGTCGTGAAATTGGTTACCTCTTCGGACAATACAAGAGACTTCGGAATGAATTTACAGGTGTACTCACAGGTAAAGGAATCAACTGGGGCGGGTCTTTGATAAGACCAGAAGCTACCGGATATGGAACAGTATATTTTGCGAATGAAATGTTGGCAACCAAAGACGATAGCTTTGATGGCAAAGTGGTCTCTATCTCTGGTTCAGGTAATGTGGCGCAATATGCGTGCGAGAAAGCTACTCAACTTGGAGCAAAGGTCATTACAATGTCGGACTCAAGTGGATATATAGTAGATAAAGACGGTATCGATTCAAAGAAACTAAAATTTATCATGAATCTTAAAAATGTGAAAAGAGGTAGAATAGGAGAATATGCCAAAAAATTCAAGTCTGCTAAATTTCATGCTGGAAAACGACCTTGGAGTGAAAAATGTGATGTAGCACTGCCATGTGCCACACAAAATGAACTAAACGGTCCTGAAGCAAACAAACTATTGAAAAATGGATGTATTTGTGTCGCTGAAGGAGCTAATATGCCATGCACACCTGAAGCAATTGAAAACTTCCACAAAAAGAAAATTCTTTTCGCACCAGGAAAAGCCTCTAATGCAGGTGGCGTAGCAACGTCAGGATTGGAGATGAGTCAAAACTCATTGCGTATGTCTTGGCCTGCTGAAGAAGTTGATGAAAAACTCCATAACATCATGAAGTCTATCCATAAATCATGTGTGCAATATGGAAAAGATGGGAAATATGTAGACTACGTAAAAGGAGCCAACATTGCTGGTTTTGTAAAAGTAGCAGATGCCATGATCGATCAAGGTCTGGTATAATTATTAATATCTTATTGGATTAAAAAGGGGAGGCTAGCTAGTCTCCCCTTTTTTTATTTCCACTCTTCACCCCATATTATTCCCGTGATTTACTGCATTTTTATATGGATGTGTGATGCGTTATTTGGAAGTACCTCGTACAAAAGTCAAGAGAAATACAACCTAACGACATAAGGATGAGTGCTTGACCAACCTCAACTATGTGGATATTGCCAAATCGTTGGAAAATTGATAACCCTTTCGTTTTACAGACAACACCAAAAATACCGCTCATCAATAATATTTGAAATCTTCGGAAATAATCCTTTATTTTAACTGAAATTACAAGTATTGAATAACACATCCAATCCATATCATGAAAAAAATCGTCCTACTCCTTCTACTCACCATTATTTTTAACCCTACCACCAAGGCACAAGACGCACCATTATGGCTTCGTTACCCGTCTATATCTCCTGATGGAAAGAACATAGCCTTTTGCTACCAAGGAGACATATACAAAGTAGCAGTCGACGGTGGGGTTGCCATCGCCCTAACCATCAACGAAGCGTATGATGCCAATCCGATATGGTCACATGATGGAAGTAAAATTGCATTTTCAAGTAATCGCTATGGCAATGATGATATATTCATTGTAGATGCTAAAGGTGGACAACCGCAGCGAATAACACACTATTCCGCCGATGATATTCCAAGTGATTTCTCTCCCGATGACAGCCACATTATTTTCTCCTCTACACGGGTAGATGACGCCAGCAATCAGATGTTTCCTTACCGTATGCTATCTGAATTATACAGCATTCCAATCCAAGGAGGAAGACCAGAACAAATATTTACTGTCCCTGCTGAAAATGCAAAATACAGCGCCGATGGAACGGAGATAATATATCAAGACGTTAAAGGATACGAAGATGAATTTAGGAAACATCATACTTCACATATCACAAGAGATATCTGGGCATACAATACGGAGTCTAAAAGCTATCGTAAGCTTACCGAATTTAAAGGTGAGGATAGAAATCCGGTGTTCAAATCAAATGAAGAAGTGTATTATCTCAACGAAGAAAGCGGATCATTCAATATCTATCATATGAACCTCAACAACCCAACTGAAAGAAGACAAGTAAGCGCTTTGGATAAACACCCAATAAGATATTTGACCATAGCCTCAGACGGGCTGATGTGTTTTAGTTATAATGGTGAATTATACACGTTGACCGATGGTAACGAACCTCAAAAAGTAGCCATTGCGATATACAATGATTCGAGATTTCAACCGACTATTCATTCCGTGAATGGCGAAGTAACAGGGATGTCAGTATCATCAAATGGAAAAGAAATAGCATTTATTCACAGAGGCGATGTATTTGTCACTTCCATAGAAACTAATGTCACAAAACAAATCACTGCTACAAGCGAACAAGAACGCCATGTCAGATTCAGTCCAGATGGAAAATCCATCATCTACGCTGGCGAAAGAAACAACAGCTGGAATATCTATCAAACAAAAATGGCAAGAGAAGATGAAAAATACTTCTTCAATTCCACAATCTTGGAAGAAACAAATATCATCGCTTCTGACCAAGAAGAATTTCAACCAGAATGGTCACCAGATGGTAAAGAAATTGCTTTTCTTGAAAATAGAACAACCATCAAAGTATACAATTTGAAGGATAAAACGATAAGAACAGTACTAGAACGAAACAACAACTACTCCTATGCGGATGGTGATCAACATTTCACTTGGTCACCGGATAGCAAATGGCTATTGGCAGATTTTCTTCAAAAAGATCAATGGATTTCAGAGATAGGCTTGGTCAATGCGAATGGCAATGAAGAAATCATCAACCTGACTAAGAGTGGCTATTCAGACTACGGCGGTCAATGGGGTATGGATGGAAATATGATCTATTTTTATAGCGATCGTGATGGTATGAAAAATCAAGCAAGTTGGGGTGGACAAGATGACGTGTATGCTCTGTTTTTTAATGAAAAAACGTATGATGAATTTAGAATGACTAAAGAAGAGTATGACTTACTTAAAGAGGAGGAGGAAGAGGAGGAAGAAAACAGTGAGGACAAAAAAGATAAGAAAAAGAAAAAAGAGGAAGAGGAAAAAACGGTTGATCCAATAGTTTTTGATTTTGAAAATCTGAGAGATCGTAAATTGAAACTCACAACGCATTCTTCTAACCTAAATTCTATCATAGTGTCGAAGGAAGGAGGTAAGATGTACTACACTTCACGATATGAGAAAAATATAGATCTATGGGAAATGGATTTGCGAACAAAAGAAATAAAAAAACTAATGAAACTTGGAAGCAGCATCCGCGAGATGGAATTGAGCAAAGATGGGAAGTATCTATTTGTGGTATCTGGCGGTGGGCTGTCGAAAATAGAACTTAGCTCGAAAAAAAATAAAAGTGTAAGTATCCAATGTGAAATGACCATAGATGAAATGTCGGAAAGAGAATACTTTTTTGAACATATATGGAGGCAGGCAAAGGTGAAATTTTACAAAGAAGACCTGCATGGGGTTGATTGGGATTTTTATAAAAAGGAATACCAACGTTTTTTACCATACATAAACAACAATCGTGATTTTGCAATCATGGAAAGTGAATTACTCGGTGAGCTCAATGCTTCACATACTGGCTGTAGGTACTACAATAGAACAGAAAATGGCGATCAAACTGCTGCCTTAGGATTATTCTATGACAATTCATACGAAGGGGATGGATTGAAAATACAAGAAGTAATGAGAAAAAGTCCAGTCATCAAAGAAGGAAGTAAAATAAAAACTGGGGTTATTATCGAAAAAATAGATGGAAAGAGTATTAAATTTGAGGAGAACTATTATCCTTTTCTTAATCGAAAAGCCAATAAAAATATACTCTTAACGCTATATGATCCATCCAATAATAAAAGATGGGAAGAGCGAGTCAAACCGATATCTAGAGGGGCTGAATTTAATTTACGTTATCAGAGATGGGTAGAAAATTGCAAAAAAATAACGGCGGAACTTTCAGATGGGAGAATAGGATATGTTCATGTACGAGGGATGAATAATTATAGCTTTAAAGAAGTGTATAGTAATGCTCTGGGAGAGAATTATCACAAAGAGGCCTTGATTGTAGATACCAGATTCAATGGTGGTGGATGGCTGCATGATGACTTGGTGACATTTTTGAGTGGTGAAAAATATATGAGTATTGTACCTAGAGGTCAACACATTGGACATGAGCCTATGTTCAAGTGGACTAAACCATCAGCGGTAATCATGAGTGAAGGGAATTATTCTGACGCACATCTTTTTCCTGCAGCCTACAAACTTCTAGAAGTCGGTAAACTCATCGGCATGCCAGTTGCAGGTACTGGAACAGCAGTATGGTGGGAACAACTTCACAATGGTGAATTGGTCTTTGGTATTCCACAAGTAGGAATGGTAGATAATAAAGGAAATTATATGGAAAATAATGAATTACAACCAGACTATGAAGTGCCCTTAACCCCTGAAAAAGTAACGAATGGTGAGGATGAGCAAATTGCTAAAGCGATAAAAGTACTGCTAGAACAACTAAAATAGTTCATAAAACACGCTACAACTATTGTGAAAAAACCTCTCATTTTTTATTTTTTAGATACCTTCGTTTTTTTATATAAAATAGGAGATGTACGGAAAACTAAAAGAGCATTTACAGACAGATATAGCCAATATTAAAAATGAAGGGCTGTACAAAGAAGAAAGAATAATAGTCTCAGAGCAAGGTGCTGAAATAACACTGAATACTGGTGCTAAGGTGTTGAATTTCTGCGCCAACAACTACCTAGGTCTTTCCTCTCACCCGAAGGTAATTCAAGCTGCAAAAGACACTTTGGATAGTCATGGATTTGGTATGAGTTCTGTGCGATTTATATGCGGCACTCAAGATATTCATAAAACGCTTGAGAAAAAAATTGCTGATTTTCATGGCACGGAAGATACTATCCTGTATGCTGCCGCTTTTGATGCTAATGGCGGTGTATTCGAACCACTTCTTACCAAAGAAGACGCTATCATCTCTGACTCATTAAACCATGCCTCAATAATAGATGGGGTACGACTCTGTAAAGCTGCTCGCTATCGTTATCAGAACAATGATATGGAAAGTTTAGAGGAACAATTAATAACAGCAAGCAAAGAAAATCATCGATTTAAAATAATCGTCACCGATGGCGTATTCTCAATGGATGGTGTGATAGCCAACCTGAAAGGTATCTGTGATTTAGCAGACAAATATAATGCTTTGGTAATGGTGGATGAATGTCATGCTACTGGATTTATCGGTAAAACTGGTCGTGGCGCACCAGAATTTAACGATGTGATGGGGAGAATAGATATTATCACAGGTACACTGGGTAAAGCGTTGGGTGGAGCCATGGGTGGATATACCACTGGGAGAAAAGAGATTGTAGATATGCTGAGACAAAGATCTCGTCCCTACTTATTCTCTAACTCTTTGATGCCAGCAATAGTTGGTGCTTCTATTGCCGTGTTGGACTTGCTTTCAGAATCAACCGATTTAAGAGATAAATTAGAAGAAAACACTACTTACTTCAAAGAGGGACTCTCTGAATTAGGATTTGATATCGTCAAAGGAGACTCTGCAATAGTGCCAGTCATGCTATACGATGCGAAATTATCACAAGAAATGGCTAGTGAATTGCTGAAAGAAGGAATCTATGTCATAGGATTTTATTTCCCAGTAGTACCAAGAGACAAGGCTAGAATAAGAGTTCAATTATCCGCTGCCCATACCAAAGAGCATCTTGATAAAGCGATTTCCGCCTTCAAGATAGTAGGTGAAAAAATGGGAGTAATTTAAGCGTTTTCTTCCTTTTTCATCCATATCTCTTTTCTCCCTCTCAATGCTATATTAGCTCTTAACCCTCTTTATACCTATAAAAACGAAGTGTATTGTATGAATTCTTCGACAAGTTCAGCAGAACTGCGAGCTAGGTTGTGGGACGCAAAGCGTGAAACTACGATTTAGAAAAACCTCAAACTTACAGGCGTTGCTTAATCGCTGAAAAATTGATGAATTTTTCGAGTTAACTACCTTAATGACATTAAATAAGCCGTTTTTTAGTTTTTATTTATTACCTTCGTGCGTGATATTACATAAATTAGTGTAATTACCCTTAAGAATCTATAAAAAACAAAAATTAAATTACTATGAAAAAACAAATACTTTCAGTTGCTTTAGCACTATTCACTTTTGTGGGGCTAAATGCACAACTTATTAACGATAATTTTGACGCCTATGAATTAGGAGCCTTGGG
>JAJRRH010000121.1 GCA_024279715.1 Bacteroidota bacterium | reverse complement strand
GGTGAGGGAAGCAAAGCGTGAAACCCCGATTTAGAAACACCCAAATTTGGGTGTTTGAAAAACCCCAAATTTGATGGTGTTACTTAATGGCTGAAAAATGGATGAATTTTTCGGGTTAAGCCTAGAGACCTAGTGTGGGGGGCTAATCTTCGAAAATCTTTTGTAACGGTCAGTTATTAAGGGGGGGTAAAAGTGTCAAGCCATAAGCCCCAACGTAAGGCTCAATAACCCAAAACTTGAAAAATAAGTTATTTTTTCGAAACAAGATTGTCGTAAGACTATACCTACCGCTCTCGATACAAATACCAAATAAGGACAGGGAGCAATAGTAAGTCAGCAACAACTGCAAACACCAATGAAAGACTAATCAATAGCCCAATATAAAACGTGCCTTGAAAGTCAGAGAATACCAACGTCAGAAAGCCGGCAATCAGTATTAGTGACGTGACAATTATAGCCTTGCCAGAAGTCAGAAATGTGCGTTTCATGGCATATATCATCGATCGACCTTTTCTTATTTCCATTCTAAATTTACTAAGAAAATGTATCGTATCATCGACTGCAATACCAAATATTATAGTAAAAATAATCGCATTAGATACCTTAAACTCTATGCCACTAACCCCCATTACACCACCAATCATTACCAATGGTAAGATGTTAGGAATGAGCGAAATAACCAACATCGACCAAGACTTAAACAGAAATCCAAATAGAATAGCAATCATTAAAAAAGCCAACGCCAATCCTTTTAGCATAGAGCTAGAGAGTATTTCATTGCTTCGGTCTATTAATTGCGCAGTACCCGTTAGTTTGATATTGAAATTAGCATTTTTCAATTCCGTTTGCATGAAGTGTTCTAAGTCTTCTCCTTTCGATATATAGTACTGACGACCCAAGTCATCTGTTTGACCATATATTCGAGCCATGTTCTTCTCAGAGTTGTAGAATTTTTGAATTATCTCACGCTCGTTCAGTAAATATATATAGGCTTTTTTAATTCGCTTCTCGGAATCTTCAAAACCAGGTTTTTTGCTTGAGACTACCTCATCCGTTTTCTTAAGAATGCTATGAAAAGAAGTGATGGCATTTAGTCCATAGTTGTGCTTTAGGTGGTCTTCGAGAAGGGCTAATTCCCGCATCGTCTTGGTTGAAAAAGGGTCTGTATCAGGCTTGAATATTACCGCTACTTCAAGCGGACGAGCGCCAGAATAGTTTTTTTCAAAAAATCGCATTTCTTGCTTTAAAGGATGATTTTCATTGAGACCTTGCAGCAAGTAGTTGTTTGCTCTAATCGTGGAGATAGCCCATCCACTGAGCACAAAAGTGATTAGAGATAGCCATAATATAGTTTTTCTGTTTCTCAAAGAATAGAGAAATAAATAGGCCAACTTAGGTTTCCAATAGTCTCTCTTTTTCAATGCATTAACTTTAGGTTTGTGAACCAATACTAGAGTAGAAGGCAGCATGCTGAATGTTAGAATAAAGGCAATGATTACGCCGGCAGCAGTGTATAAACCAAAATTACTTATAGGTAGGATAGGGGAGCTAACTAGTGTTAGAAATCCTAGTGCGGTAGTAAGCGAAGTTAAAAGTGTCGCAAGCCCCACTTCTCTAATGGTGATTTTTATCGCGGATAATTTATCATTTCCGTTACGTAATTCTGCTAAATACCTTGTTAGGAAATGCACAATGTCACTCATCCCAACGACAAAAATTATGGTTGGTAATATCGTGAGCATACTGTCAATTTTTTGACCTAGCAGCTTGATTATCGCTAGATTCCATATTATAGCTAGTGTCATGACAAATATAGGAATCAATATTCCCCAACCTGATCTGAACGCGATAAATAGAAATGCAATCACAAGGATAAAACTCAATCCCATGAATATCATCATCTCGTTTTGCATCATCTCGACATATATTTTTTGCCCCACACTTCTGCCCATTATGTGCGTTTTGTCAAATGTAAACCCATCTAGTACACGATGTAAATCATTCGATAGATTGTCGCACTTTTCTTTCGATATCTGCTGGGTATGTTTTATCCAAAGCGCTGTGCTTGTGAGGTCTTTGGAGACGATGGTGCCTCTGAATAAATCATTGGCAGCTATGCTTATTGAATCCCTAGTATATCGCTCAGGCTTGTTGATGTGCAGGATAGGGTAGTCATATATCTGACCAGTGCCGGGCGCTTTTTTGAAGTCTCGGGCATTGGTGATTGCTAGCACCTGCTCTACATTCTCAATCTTCTCTATTTCTGTAACTAGCTTTTCTATATCCTTTAAAAATGATTGGTCAAAAACGCCATTTTTATTCTCCAACCCGATAAGCACAAAGTCATTGTCACTCTCAAATGCCTTACGATAGTCCTTATAGAAGTCACTGCTGTCATCATTGGCTGGAAAAAACTTCTCGAAGTCAAAGTCAAATTCTAATTGCCGTACGAAAGATACGGCGATAAGGCTGACAACCAGTAGAGTTGCTAAAGTAAGAAGACTATATTTTTTGTAAGATTTTGAATCCTTCATGGGGTAGAGTCCTCATTGGCTGGAGCGGAGGTGGAGTTATTCGCTTTTGGTGTAGGTACAAAAATGTCTTCAGCCGATTTAGGTCTTCTAGATTCTTCCCATCTGAAGTCTTTTAAGATTAATTCGCTCTTCGATATCTGATCCAGAGGGTAGAAGGCACTATTGGGTTGTATCTTGAATTTCACCCTGGCGACTGCTCTGTCTTTGATGTAAACAGTGATGTCGCTGCAAGTACTTTTGTTGACCCCTATGAAAGATCCGTCCGCATCATCCGTGGCGTAATAGACAGATTCGCCATTGCCATTAATATCCACTTTGTAAAGCTCATTATTTTTGAAAAAACCGAAAAGATTTTTGCCCTTAATTTGATTGAAATGGGTAGAGTCAATCTTTGATGCCATAAATGCTTTCCTTCTACATGCCAGGGAGTGCAACTTGCCATCAAATGATTTTATCTCTATTTTTTCTCCTGTTATTTGGTTGTCGTCCGCCCAAATTACTGGATCCACGAACATCTCCAGAAGACTGTCCGTTTCACTAAAAGAAAGCGAGTCGCATGCTCCTTGCATATCGTTCTTATAAAATTTCACATTGGGATAGGCGAGGATAATCTTTCTCTGTAAAGTATCGGGCTCAGAGTACAAGGTGTCAGCATGAAGATGAAGGGTGTCTGTCTCAAGAAATTGTTGGTATAATGCTCTGCCTGTGACGTAGCTTCTGTCTTCAAGTTCTAGATATTTGCCATATTCTCCTTTTATCGAAAAATCATTGATAGTGTCTCGCACGGTGACATTGCCGAAAGCTTCTCCCAACCCCATATTTCTATCATAGTACAGACTATCTCCGAGGAGTTGTTGCCCGGCACTCCATAAGTATGCATGTTTGTTGAATTGAGCTAGATCGTTCTTGGTGTCATACCATCCGTTTTCACAATAAATCACATCGTTCTTACTCTTAATAGTCGTTGGGCCATAAAAAAAAGCTTGCTCACTTTCCATGCCATATTGCAGCGTGTCGGTCTCCATGGTGTACTCCGGATTGACGAGTAATATGCTGTCTTTGAAATGTAAGCTTTTGCTTTCAGCCAAGTAACTCCCCTGTTTGCTAGTAAGCACATTGTTGTTTTCTGAACTTACGATCTTCCCCCCATTGAAGTATGTTGCAATCTTGGTGTGGGTATCGTATTTCAAGTACTCCGTGGTTAGGGTCATGTCTTTGTCCCTAAGTTTGATATCTTCAAACAGCTCAGCCAGGTTGCTATCGCCTTTGTATATTAGTCGATCGGCATTAAGAAAAATAGAATCACCTTGCGTAATTCGTACATTTCCGAAGGCTTTCATAATATTAGTTTCTTCATAGAGCCAAGCGCTATCACACTCCATGATGGCGCCCTGGTGTTCAAACATGACATTACCGATCAGTCGTTGGGCTTTGGCGTACGAAGCATCGTATTCCGAAACATCCGCTCTATGGAGTTTGATGAGGGTGCTATCTTGCGCACTGACCTCACCCAAGGGGATGAAAAACAATGCAAATGACAGACAGAAGAGAAATGTTTTTTTCATGAATATACTACCATGGAAATATTGTGCCAAAAGTAGTACTATTTGTATGAATGCCTGTCATGTCTTTTAGAGAATAAACATTGATGGTTGTAGTAAGGCTATTTTTCTAGAGTTAATTTGGTCATGAATCTTAGAATAGGTCTATGATAAATGAGAAAAAATGCCTTTGCGAACCCCACCTCCTAAAGGGGTGTCTGCGCACGGTGGCTCGACTTGTGGCGATTGTGCTATGAATGGAGTTTTGTTGATATTGAGAATGTGGCTTGTGTGTAGGCTCCCTTTAGGGATGCAAGGGTGCGGGGGAGAAGGAAGAAAAAATTAGTTTTTGTTTTACGATTTGCGGATTGTTGAAGCCCTCGCGCACCCCCGTCCCCTAAAGGGGTGTCCACGCACGGTGGCTCGACTTGTGGCGATTGTGCTATGAATGGGAGTTTTGTTGATATTGAGAATGTGGCTTGTGTGGAGGCTCCCTTTAGGGATGCAAGGGTGCGGGAAGAGAAGGAAGAAGAACGGTTGAGTGGAGGTTCCCTTTAGGGACGCAAGGGTGCGGGAAGAAAGATAGAGAATGTGGCTAGTGTGCAGTCACCCTT
>JAJRRH010000120.1 GCA_024279715.1 Bacteroidota bacterium | reverse complement strand
TCGATGAGGTTGTCTTTATTGGCGATTCCTACTTCTATCGTTTCTCCATCATATCCTTTGTTTTCATCAAAGTTGAAATTCACCGCAAATGCAGTCGATGTTTCATCACAATTGGCAATGGCCAAAAATGATTCTTGATCGGCAGTAATGGTGTAAACTCCTTTTTCTATTCTATCCACATTTGCGACAGATACGAAGGCTGTTGAAAGTTCCTCTTGTTGTGAGCCAATGGTTTTTAAAGTCGTGGATATTCCAGTCTCCATATTGGTGATGGTGAATTCTTTGATGGGTGAATCACCATATAGCAGTATGGACCATGATTTATCATTCTCTTCGATTATCAGTTGAGAGCTACCATTTACTCCTTTGTACATATTTCCATTACTCGCCATTATTCTGCTTTCAGCCGCATGAACTAGATCTTTATTCTCGGTACTTACTGGAGGTGCCGATTGCAATGTGCCGAATAATCCATTGTGTAGGTAAGGTGCTATTTCAGCAGTGAAGTGATTTTCGCCAGGGCTCCATAGTGAAGTGTGATTGGCATCATTCATCGTGCGGTAATTAGCATCGCCTGCACCTGGTGTTAGACTTGGATAGGCATTTGTTCCTGATCTTTTGGCTCTGTATTCAGAGATGAATCCATCACTGTCGGAGTGCCAGTTTCTCCATCCAGAATCAAACCAGTCCCACTCCCAATATGCATCAATATAAGCCCCTGCTGAATGATGAAATGGACGACCTACATAACAGAAATACCAGTGGTAGTTTCCATTACCGCTATAGCATTCATCATTAGATTGATGTGCCCACCAGCGAGTGGTATTATCTTGCGTAAAGTTATCTCGCACATATGACGCACCATTAGGATTGTAATAGTTCTTGAAAGTGTAATTAGAAGTGACCGTCCAGTTACCTGCCCAGTTATGAAAAGCATTGACGTTCCCTTGGGTCATAGAGTATCCATTGGTGTACCACATAAGTGCCCAAGTGACCCCTGAAAACCACGAAAGTGTTGCGCCTACATCTGCCACACGGGCTCCTTTCAAAGGAGAACTTAAAGTATATACGGCATCGACTTTTTCATAGCCGAAACTTGGAATAGACCAGTCATCGGGATTGTGAAAATATAATGCTCTTTCCGTATCCATTCCCCCCTTACTATGAGCCACGATACTTACTGTCTCACTATTGAAGTGCTGACGTACTTCGTCGATCATTTGTTTTAATAGCAAGCCATTGTTAGTAGTAGTTCCTAGTGGTTCTAATTGTACAAAGGCAGCTTTTAGGTTGAAGTTTATCACCTGATCGATATTTGCAGCATACGAATTGGATAATTTACCGGTGATGCCATGGACGAATATTACTGGCGTTTTTATACTCCCATTATTATATCCTTCTGGATAGACAATCGTACCAGGTTCGTTGTACGAGTCGGCTGGTGTTCCATTGTTGATGTTGTAATTCTGTTCATCAATGGATTGTGAAAAAGCGATGGCTGAGATAAAAATCAACACAAGGCTTAAGGTATATTTTTTAATCATGTTTTTGGTTTTTTGGTTAGATAAAATACATGGACTTATTTGTGGCCGAACCATGTACGTGTGCAATTTAATAAAAAAAACCGAATAGTTTCTACCTATCATCAGTAAGTTATGCCCTATGAGGAAATAATACGCTGTTTAAACACGCTATCTACTCACATTCCCCGCCACAATTATTATTCTGTTTGTATCCCATAATACTCCCTTTTCCACCTTGAATGACATTGCAGCAATTAGTAAACATTAGTTTAAGCTTTTTCCGTCCTCGTTGGATAGTGGATCTTATAGTGATATAGTTCTTGTTCAGTTTCTTAGCTATATCTTTTTGAGAATACCCTTCGAGCTCTGAGAGGGTCATAATACGCTGATAACTGGAAGGTAATTGTTGAATAAATGGCACAATACACTTAGTCAATTCCTGTATAGCAACCTTGTCCATTTCATCCTCTTCAGGGAGGTCGATTATTTCTTGTACAGGTTTTTTATTTTTTCGATAATAATCGATAATTGTATTGCGAGCGATAGAATATATCCAGCTTTTCAGATTTTGTACTTCCTCAGAATTGGATTTGGATAGCTTATAAAAAACTTCTTGTGTCAGATCTTCAGCATCCATCGGGTCAGCGACTCTCTTTTTTATGTAAAAAAGAATAGGATTATATAGTTCCTTGATTTGTTCTTGCATAGTCAAGGGTGAAGTTAGTGATAATTATAAATATTACATAGCAACAGACAATCCCCCAACAAAGTAAAATGCCCAAAACACAAAAAAAATCAACAGCAACTAGTACTACTATCATCCGGACTACAACAGCTTCCAGCATCACTTAGTCCGCCATCCGAATTGCAAACCCCCGTTTCTGGTAGATCCAACTCGACCCGCAAAGCAGCATCATAGTCCCCATCAAGATATGCCACAATAGAACGTACTTGTTCATAGCCAGTAGCCATCAGGAAGGTAGGTGCACGACCATAACTCTTCGATCCCACTATATAAAAATCCTTTTCAGGATGGCGCAATTCTTTTTCACCATGAGGACGCACTGTACCACAGCTATGAATATTAGGGTCGATGAGGTCTGCTAAATCAAATGCCGATTCCAATGAAGCATCCAAATCTATTCTCACTTCACGAATCATATCTAAGTTAGGACGAGAACCAGTATTACTGATGATTTCATCTATGCCTTCAATGGTGTTTTCTTTCTCACCGAGTATTCCAGTGATAGCTATGGTGTCTTTTTCTTTTTCAAGCTTCAAAATATAGAATGGGGTATATATTTTTAATCTGCCGCTTTGTACGAGTTTTTCAATTCTTATTCCCAGCGCTCCTCGGGCCGCTAGTGCATCCGCTTCTTGACCACCATATACTTTTGAGAGGTCCTTTTTTCGCAATACCCAATGGATATTGGTTTGAGGATAATCCTCTTGTATGTCTGAAAGGTCTAGCAAGACATTGGTAGCAGAATGACCACTCCCGACTACTAGTACATTTTTGTTTTTATAGCGTTCCAAATGTTTATTTTTAACATCAGGAATACCGTAAAAAATGTGCGATTTTAATTTAGTTTCTCCCGCAGCAAATACACCACCAGAGCCTATAGGGTTGGGTTGGTTCCAAGTACCTGATGAGTCGATTACAGCTCGGGCTTCATAGTGTGTTATTTTATCATCTCTCTCTACCATCAATACAAAAGGAAGCTTGTCTCGATGGGCAGTTTTCATTTTATCCAATCCTTTTCTACCGACAGAGATGACCTTCGCTCGGAGGTGTATATGTGGATGGATTTCGGGTACTTGGGAGAGAGGTAAAAAATAGTCACGAACCAATTCGCCACCAGTAGGTAGTGCTTCCTTATCTGGTGCTTGCCAATCCGATTGAAGAAGCAATTCTTCCGCCGCCTTGTCAATATTATACCGCCAAGGGGAGAACACACGAACATGACGCCAAGATAGGAAGTTGTTCCCAACAGAAGATCCACTTTCAAATAGAATAAACGGAATTTTTCTTTTCGTCAACTGTGCCGCAGCGGCGAGACCCACCGGACCTGCACCGATGATGGCTATGGGTAAATCATTTTTACTTTTATTCATAACATACTTTTTATCTTCCAAGACGTAATATGCGAAAAATGATGCAAACTATTTTATCATCCTTTTCCTTACTCCGTCCCAAACACGTTTTTCTTCTTCGGATATTTCACAGTATAGATGAGTTTTTTCTTCACCGTTTTTCCTGGTTGTACATCGACTGTCCATTGTATTTTACCTACTTTTTCCAGATAGTTAGCACCATCTTTTTCATCTAAAGTAACTTCTACTTCACTATTATTTGACACTGGTATTTGATCCAATATTTCGATACTAATAGGAATAGATTTTTTATTTTTCACACTTATTTCATAGCCTTTTGTTTGTTTCTTGTTTGAGCCGATAGTCTTGATGTCACAAAACTCCTCTATGGGTTTACGTTCAACAATGATGCTATTGTCTCTACCCATGGATACCAGCAATGTATCGGAAGTGACCATTGGGTCAATTGTGGTAGTCCCTACGAAGGCACCTTCAAAGAATATATTGGCTTCCCCAGGCACAAGATTGTATTTGCCCCAATCACTGATCTTAGCAATAAGAAATGCACCGCTGCTAATTTTAGGGACACTATGATAAATATAATTCGTTTCTATCTGATAAGTATTGAGCGCCATTAGATTCTCTTTACCATCCGATAATATAGTTTGCGGATCCAGGATAGTAAATTCAATATTCAATTGACTTTCGCCCATGACCGCTTTATATTTAAATCCAGCACCCATTCGTTTATCAAGTACAGGTTCTTCAGCTTTATCATCTTCATAAGCCATATTACTTGCTACAGGTTGATTCTTTTGATTGCGTTTCCCATAATTATTTCCATAGCCGTAAGAATAATCCAATATCCCAGTGTACAATGGTCGTAGAATAGGTCTATTATTATCTTGCATGGTATTGCCTGTGGAAATAGCGAGATTGGTATTCTCCCAATCTTGTCCGGTATTTTGATAGACATTGGCTTTGTAATTCAATTGTACATTTTCAGTAATTCCGTCAGATCGTAAGTCATAGGTGGGATACCAGCCAGCATTGCCAACGGTATATGTACTTCTTATGTTTACAGTAGTCGCTGATTTAGATTCTATCTGAAGCACTATATTGCCACTTGGGCGATTGAATTTGGCATTCATCTCATTGAGTTGTCTTGCTATTTTTGATTTTTCTTGTTGTGCTTTCTTTTCTTCTTTGACTACTTTTCTTAGGTCTTTTCGTATCGATAACAACTTGGTTTGGTACACTTCTGTAAGTTCCATTACTTGCGTTGGTGTAAAACCTGAAGTACCTCCTAAATCCTGATTTTTATTAAGGATAGACTCCATGCCTTCCAAGCTATTTCTCTTATCCACAATGGCGACATAAGCGTCTTCTGCCATTTCCAATTGGTCTTTTAAAGTCTCAATTTTAGGATTATTAACTTTTTCTAGTATGAAATTCTGCTCGTACTTTACCGACAGAAGGGTGCAATTTTTATTGTCAAATTGAACTTGAAGACTGGCAGGATTGATAAAAGTAGAAATACCAGTAAGCACCACTTCTTGTTTGCCTGAAATCAATTTTACGGATGCATCTCGTACTATTTCAGCAGATTGACGATATACTTTTACAGATTGTATTTCTGACGGCGTACCCGTTTGTCCTATGGCTTGCATGCTAAATATAGCAAATGCTATGATCAATAATCTTTTCATTTTGGATATATATTATTCTTTGTTTCTCTTTAATACAATGATAGAGCCAAAGGGTTCATTTTATTTGGCACTTTCAATGAGTTGGGTGATATCTTCTTTTTCAGAAGGTCTCGGAGCACCTGCTGAGATTATCTTTCCCTCTGCATCTATCAGTATAAATCTTGGGATTCCTTTAATCAAATAATCCTTGCATACCTCAGACCCAAAGGCATCTTCAACCCACCAATGCGTCCCAGTGGAATGTTTTTCATTGAGGTACGTCAGCCACTTTTGTTTGTCTTTATCGATAGAGATACTTATGACTTTAAATTTGTTATCGTCTTTGTATTTTTCCCTAATAGCATCAAGATATGGTATTTCACCAACACAAGGGCCACACCAGGTAGCCCATACATCAATGTACAGTACCTTCCCTTTTAGGTCTGCCGTGGAGACTTCATTACCATCTTTATCTATGCCGTTTATTATGGGCGCCATATTTCCTTTTGACAATAGTTTCCAATCATTATAGAGACCTTTTAATGTTTCTTTATACGTGTTTTTTTTTGACCCAGTCATGAAATCATTGTATTCTTTTTCAGCACCCTCTATTCCTAAATATTTCAATTGAAAAAGCAATTGGTCGTAGATAGCATTTTCTTTGGCTTCGGGGTTTTTCAAGTATTTATTGAGTACAGCCATTTTTTCTTGCAGCGTACTATTGTAGCTATTGTCCGCTTTGTGATATACCAATGCCGTGATAAATGACGCATAACTAGGCAGCTGTACAAATTCCATTTGGTCATATTTGAGGTCATCCAAAAACGAAAAATACTCATCGTCAAACTGATTATCTACCAGGTCGGACTCCTCTTGGTAGAACGTGTAGTATATCTTCTCTTCTGCCTGTTGGAATCCAATATCGGACTTGGCTAATGCGTAGAAATACTTGTCTAGTTTTTTGTCTTTTAGAGTGTCTAGAGCTTTAATTTTTTGTGCGTAATAAGCATCACTTTCTTTTAGAAAAAGATTTTTATCGATGATTGAAAACCTCTTTTCCTGGCTTTCGTAATCACGATTGTTGGATTGATGCCAGAAGTATTTTGACTCTCTGGCAGTCTTGCCGGAATATTCTAAGGTTTCTTCTATGTTTTCAGCATCAAAGTGCACCTCTAAGATTCTGTTTGGAATCATAAATACGGGTATATCCGCAGTTTCAAGATGTATTTGGTATAAATTAGGCGGTAGAGAATCTGGAATTTCTATTTCAAAATGACCATCTATTACTGGTGTTGTCAAACGTACACCAGGAGCTATTAGTTCAATTTGTTCTCCTTGATAGTTCTCAATATTTCCTTTGAGCGATAGAAATTGATCACCCACTTCTGGCGCTGTACACGACGTTACGTAGCTTGCAAATAAGAGCAAGGTTAAAGCAAGTAGTGAATTTTTGGAAAATTTCATTAGATTAAATTTGTTTGAGGTCAAAAGTAGGGATAATCTATTCTAAAGGCTAAAAAAAACACGAATCAACTTGTACTGATGATAGAATATTATGTTAGTCCGCAAAGATGCAGGAATATCATAAGAAATAGAAATCGCTACCTTTCTAAGAGAAAGCCGATGTTTGCAGTAGTTTTGCGCATCAACATAATAAACTAATCTCTGCAAGCAACAAAAAAAGCAACCCACCCCTCACCAAACCAAAGAAATCCTCCACAACAAATCGGCGGGCGGAGCTCAAGCGTCAGAGCGAAATCCAGAAGTGATACCACAAAACACCAGTAAATCACAGAATTACAAAAAAATAAAAGGAACGTATAGATGGCTCGAATGCAGCAAGATTACTCTACAATCTAATGCAATTATATCACACGATTCACGCATCTTTACGAACTAGCATTTGGAATAATCGTTATCTATTCCATTCATTTTATATCTTCAACTCTTCTTAGGAAGCGCCATGAATTTCACCCAGCCAGGTTTGATAAATAGTGGATAGAGCACGAAGATATACAATGCAAAACTACCCAAGACAGTATAAAATATGACATCTTCTTTCATTTGATAATAAGCATTATTGTAGACCCATTGTTTATCCATCCCGTTGGAGTAATACACATAATGTTTGTATTTTTCAAAATAATCCCAAGTCCAAAAATCCCATATTTCATCCAAAGTAATTAGTATGAGTATAGGAAGAACCGCAAGGATAAAGTGCGGAATTACTTTCAGAAAAGCGGCCCGTTTACCCCTCACTTTTCTATTACTATATATTGCGCTTAAAATCAAAAGTATGATTAGCTCTAGCCATAATATTCCTAGCACTAAGCCATCTTCGTTTATTCTGTAAAATGCCATGGTCATTCCAGTAATGATAAGAATCGATAGCGATACGAGGGCGCTGAATAGAAATTCCCGCCAGTCCATATTTTTAAATGTGGCAAAGAAGATTGCCCACATCGAAGCAAAAAGTAACATAAACCAATAGAATTCCCTTTGAAAAATTTGATAATTTCTATCTTTACAAGTATCCATATAGTCGATTTGTGAAACCATAATATTGGATCGTTTATCTAATTCTTTCACCTTGGAATATAATTCGGTACGGGCTTCTTGGTGATATATATTGTTTTCAAATAGATAGAAAAGATCTTCTTCGGTCATGTCAACCTTTTTTCCATTATCGAATTGACTCAACTTCTGTAAATAGCGACGGAATTTGCTTTTGACAAACGCATCGTCATGCTGATTGTAATGAAAATACACCTTCTGTAATGAATCTCCAACAAATCTATAAGATGTGGTTTTGAATGGATCAGCTAGTTTATCACGAGTGTAATTAAAATTATGAAAATCATCAGGATACAATCGGGGTCTTTGACTTCGGAAAACCCCCTTATGGTATCGTATTGAATCTTCTAGGACTCTTCGATAATCTTGATACTTCTGCGTAAAATCACTCCGATAGTTCTGTGAATTAAAGATGGCATTGCAAAATTCAGTATCATCTTCATAGTAATCGAAATTGACACCTGCACGATCATATATTTTTTGAGTAAGGTCTCTATAGTTAATGTAATCAGACGAGCCATAACTATGAGTGAAAAATGGTTCAGCCTCTTCAAATGCAATTTTATAGCTTGATAATTCACTTTCTTCTATCAAATTTGCTACCCGTTCGTTGATGATGAAACTCAAAGCAAGAGGAATGAACAAGGGCATTAAAAATTGAATTATGTATGTGGGTAATTCAATGAAATTGTGCCATTTAGAACGGTTGCCAAAGAGCTTTTCACTGTTGTATTTCACCAAACGATAAACAATGAACAACCACCAAAAGACGACCGGGATAAAAGCAAATGAAAACCAGTTTCTAACGTCTGGTGCATAGGTGTTTTTCATCGGGATGGTAAAGGCGACCAATATAGTTAGCGAGTATAAAACAACTGCAATAGTGAGTTGAGTCAACCATCCAAGCGACCACGCCTTAGGGTATTTTGAAGCCCATAGCAGGGATTTTTTATTAAAAAAGTCAATTGCTCTTTGAATATATTTCATGGTCTTAGTCTTTGAAAAGTTGGATGGTACTGTTCGTAATGTCTCTGAAGTAAGTAAGTTCTAATCCTTGGTCAAGGAGCAGTTTTAAAATATCTGATGTCTTGTTGTCTTTTGAAAAATGGAGACTATTTACCTTTGAGGAGAGATTGACCGAGAGGATGCCTTTGAAAGCAAGTAGTTTCTCAGCAAGATTGTCTGGTGTCGATGTCAATGTAAATTCAAGAATACCTTCTTCTCTCGTTTTTTCAAAATCCGATAGTCGTCCGCTGAATACTGGTTTTCCATTTCTTAAGAATAGAATTTTATCTGCTATCTGCTCGACTTCATGTAGCTGTTGTGAGGTGAGTAAAATTCCAATGGGTTGTACGGCGCTGTTGGCAAAAAACCGGAGGTCATTTAATAGGTTTTGGGTAGCTTGTATATCGAGATTTGCCAAAGGTTCATCTAAGATCAATATGCTAGGTTGCCATACCAGCATTTTCGCTAGTTCAAACCTAAGTTTGTATCCCGAAGAAATCTGACGCCAAGAAAGCCCAGTAAAAGCAGATAATCCCATACGATGAATAACATATTGTACTATCTCCGTGTTTTCTTCTCCCTTGTATCCATGTATGGCAGCATAGTAGGTGAGGTTTTCCATCAAAGTGCCTCGCCATTTCTCTATTCTTTGAGGGATGAAAGCCGTCCGGTTTTTGCGTTTGTATTGATCGCTTGCAGAGATGTTCTCGAGGTCGTAGAAGTATTCTATTTCTCCCGAATCTTTGGATATCTCCTCTTGTAAGATTCTTAAAAAAGTGGTCTTCCCATTGCCATTTTCACCTACTACACCCACGATATCTCCCTTGTCTATGTCTATCGATACCGGACCGAAGGAGAAGGACTTCGAGCGATGACTAAACTTCTTTTTAAGCCCAGTTATTTTTAATAATTCTCTAGTCGTAGTATCAGGTGCTTGAATGGATATTTGTTGGATATTCAAAAAAAGATCCTTCGCCTCTGACTTGAATTTATCTAATTCTTCTTTTTCCAACTCACTCTGACCGAGAGACCTTTTAAGGTTGTATCTCTCCCTTAACGCTAGCGCTGAATTATAAGTTGGTGTGGATTTAGCAAAGTACCAAGTGAAATCCAATATGCGCTTGGTCACATTATCTATATTATCACTCCATAGATATTGGTTTATTTCTTTAAGAATGGATTCTTTCATAGGTTACTGTTTGGTAGAATGAGTGCAAATAAATAGTATTTGCACTCATTCCCAACGTGGAAAGTAGATAGTTATTATACATAGTGGAGAATAAAAATTTGATGGTTTATCTTTAGTAAGTATATTGTATCTTTGAATTATGAAACTAAGTAATATTAAGATAGGTGTTTTTTCTTTTATAATCGTGCTATTACTGATGCCTATTGGGCATGCGATGATGGTGTTGATGGAAAAAGTATTTCTCGAACAGAAGTATTTAGGGGCTTTTGTTCTAGGTGTTATTGGCTTTTTCTTACTAATTCTTGGGGTAAAAAGAAATTCTCATAAGTCTGCTGCAACCATTCTTGGGTTATTGGCGGGAATATTTGTATGGACAGGATGGATCGAGTTTTCATTCGTTTGGATCGCTGAAAAATTGAATGTACCTGCGTTGATGGAGAATGGTGAGATAGCAACCAAACCTGAATATCTTATCATGCCATCTTCTATCGGGCTATTAGCCTCTGTTTTCCTCCTGTTTTTATTTACCACTACCAAATGTCAATACATCCGTTGGTATCAAAAGTTGATGGGCATCAAAGATGATGTGCAGGTGAAGACAAAAGGAGAGCGACCTGTTGCCACTGTTACTTTTATTGAAACCATAATGGTCATGTGGACTTTTTATATTGTCTTGCTGCTAGTGTACGATAATGATATCGCTGGAGACAATCATCCCTTGACCTATGTCGTAGCCTTCGGCTCTTTGTTTTGGGCTTTATACCTTTTCTTAAAACTAATAAAAATACAGAAATTCGACTATGCCATACGGTATGCTATTCCAACAGTGATTATATTCTGGAACTTTGTGGAAGTATTAGGTCGTTGGAATCTATTCAAAGAGATATGGGTTCACCCTTTTGAGCATTGGTTGGAAATACTGCTTATCACTTTGTTGTTTTGTGCATTTATCGTGTACTACGTCTATGAGACTCGACTGGAAAACAAAAAGAAACTAGCGTAAATAATATGCTAGTCCGCAATCATGCGGGAGACTTTATAGAACATCAAGATGTCTAGTAGTTCACTTCGCAAAAGGAGGTCTAACGAGCCAAGAAAGAGTTTTGTCAAACCGCTAGAATACATTACAAGCCGCACCATAAGAAGTGAAGGCGGTAGTTTTCATAATCGTGATACCGGTGATCGCCATACCGAATTTATTGTCGGAGGCGAATATGGTTTTGTCAATTCCCTGGCCCTGCTTGCCGAATACAAATATTCGGACGCAACCGGG
>JAJRRH010000119.1 GCA_024279715.1 Bacteroidota bacterium | reverse complement strand
CTTCTTCTGAATTAATTCAAAAAGCCCAATGATAGAATCCTGAAATACATCTGACGAATCTTCCACAGAGCCATTATTTCGAGTCACCAAATGCCGAACCATGCCGAAGTAATCACGATACAACAATGCGTAGGATCCGCTAGCATCTTTTTTCAGACTCTCAATAAGAGCTATGTCTTTAGATTTTGACAACCGGTTCTTAATTTAAATGGCTTTCTTAATTTGCTCCAAAGTACTCTTTTTACTTGACTTGGTAAAATGGGTCTTCTCGATGTCTTTATTTCCAAGTTTTATCGACTTTACGACAGAGTAATACTTACCGTCTTTGGTGCCCGTCAACACTACTACTGCTATGTCACCTACAGGCAGCTTATAGTTCGTCTCTGCGTCGTTATGCGCAAAACAATAATTTCCACTTGCCATTTCATATCCAGGTAAATATAATTTTCGCTTAGGCACAACCAAAGTTATGAGCACATTCTCAATATCTGCGTCATTGTCACACATGATTTCAAGTTTGGCGATTTTAGAATTTGGGAATGAAGCCAACCGATCAATATTAGCCCATCCTAAGTTTGAAATATTAAAGGTATTCCTATCTGTTCTAAAAGCATTAAACCCAACACTTTCAGACACACTACCTATTCGTTGAACGATTGCAGCCCGTTTATTAGCCCTGGCGTTAGTCACCCTTTTCCAACCCCAAAACTTAAAGGGGATATCTTGCGGTTGTTTTTTACTATCAAACCATCGTTGTATTTTAATAGCTTGATAATCTGACAACTTTTTTTCTTTCCCTATATCGTAAGTGTAATCCTCTGAGGAGAATTTTAGCTCTTGACTATTACTTTGTGTTAACGTAATCTCCTTGAGTGCTCCATTCTCCAATACCCAATCTACGCTTACAAGGGGAAGTCCATCACTACGAATTTCACCATAATCAATTGACATTCCACCTTTTGCCGTAAAATCGAAACCAACAAGCATCTCGATTGTCTCCTGAGTCTCAACTTCACTAACATCAAGGCTCTCTTCTATATCGGAGCTTAATTCCACCAATGTATCCACACTGCCATCCTTTAAGTCTCGGGGATCTAACCACTTCAATTGTCCATCTACCCATTGACCACGCCATACCTTCATGTCTGGAAGGTTTTCTGATTTGGGAATACTTACGACCAGCTCTTTTCCTTCTTTCAGTACCAATTGCTTGCCATTTTGAAAGGCTGTTAATTGTACCATACCGTCACTTTCTAGCGCCTCATTCTTGTTGGTAATAGTTAATAGATTGCCCATTACGATGTCTTCGGGGGTCAAGGCTTCACGAAGTTTAAAATCTATTGGCCCAATGACATCATTGCCAAGTACATCTTCAAATGCATTTTTTGGAATCTGTACCATCGTTCCAGACTTCCCTTCTACGGTGGATATTTTTTCACTTTGAATCACTGTTTTTTGAATCGGGATGTTGACATAATTCAACTGCGCCCTTTTATACTCAATGATGAATCCATGAAACTGATCTTTGGCGCAATCTTTATCCACGCACTGCGAAACTCCAATTTGACGCAAAGGCACATCATTCAGCAAAGAAGAACCAAGCAATTTCTCAAGATTTGACCAACGCACGTCGTTCAAGTTTACTTGATCAAACTTGTCCACTTCTTTAAATACTGTGTAGATTAAATTGACTTTCAAAATCTCTTTTCCGGTCAATTCCTCTATCGTACTTTCATCATATAAATCTGCTGCGCCGAATCCAGTTTCTAAAATAACTCTTGATTTGGAAAAATGATGGAGTTTCACTTCATCACGGATTTCATTTTCGATTTTCGCATTATCAAATGCGTGTGCTATGAAGAACACAAAACTAAAGACACTAAGGATTATAAACTTTTTCATACTATTCTTTTTTAAGGTATATAACTGTTAATACCAAAATATGAAAAAGGTAACCTATGTTTTGAAAAAAAGTTAAAAAAAAATGCTACCTACTAAGATTCAGCAGATAGCATTCATGAAATTGTATTTCGTTGTTTATCTTTTTACGACGAATACTTGTCGCAGAGGCATATCCGTCCCTGAAAGAATAATAAAATATAATCCTGGCGCCAAGTTATTTTTGAATTCTATCTGCATTTCACCATTTGAGACATTTAAGTTTCTTACCATCAATACTTCTTGTCCTAAACCACTATATACTACCAATTTAGTTATATCGTTTTGATAGCCCTTATCGATAGTAATATTTAAAAATTTTCCGTTACTAGGATTAGGATACAATTGCAAAGCACTGCTTGACGCATACTCTTCAATACCATCATAAACATCCGTTTCAAAAGTAAATCCTTGGCAACCTACAGCTTCTCCTAACGCATTGTAGGCAGTAATCGTCACGTATATTGTCATGAGAGGATCAATCAATTGGTCATGATAGTACGTCAGTACATTACCTACATCAAGATGATCGAGTATGTCCACTGCCCCTTCTGATGTTCCTAAAGAGAGATAATACCCCTCAGCATTATCAGCGGCTGTCCATTCATAATCTATCCCATAAGGAAATACTAATCCATTGTCATTATTCGGGAGAATGAGGTCTACACAAGTTGGCAAGCCCTCTGTCCCAAAGACAAATTCACCACATGATTCTGCGCTGCCAATAACATTATATGGTATAATCGTCACTTCATACGAAGTTGCTACTTCTAGTCCACTTAAAGCATAGGTCAATGTATTCCCTACATCCTCATTATCAACAATTGCAATGCCGTCAGAAGACACCGTCAAGAAATAGCCAGTAGCATTGGCAGCTTCTGTCCATACAAGATTCACGTCCACGGGCACTTGATTACCCAAGGGACTTTCAAGAAAAGAACAGGAAGGCAAATTTGTATTCGCTTCGATGGTGATTAATTGGGTTGCCGTAGAAACATTTCCACAGATGTCAGTGGCATAGAAAGTTCTTACTATAACTTGTCCGCATAGAGGCAAAGCGCTGTCTTCGAAAGTAACAACGGGTGCTATATCATCACATTGATCTATCGCCGTTGGCATATCTGTTGGCAAATCTGCATCACATTCAATAATTACATTTTCGGGAATCATAGTAAACACTGGCCCTTCATCATCTACTACTTCAATGGATTGACTACCGGTATCGGTAGAACAGCCATCGTCTGCAGAATAGACTCTATTGATGGTGTAATGATTTGGGCAATCCCCTTCTACAATTGTAGTTTCAACTTCTACCATCACGTCACCACAGACGAAATTAACGATATAATCCTCATTAGGAATTGGCTCATAGCATGGCACTTCGACACTGGATCCGACTTGCATTTCCATTGGCACAAATGAGGTAGTAAAGCTACTTTCAATACATCCTATGGCGACACCAGCATCATTGTACGGCGTAATATTGACGTAATAATCTGCATTGTTACTAAAGTTATTGCTGGGTATCCATTCGGTATTCAAGCCCATATCCATATTTTCCAACACGTCGTTGGCGCCAGGACTTGAACCTACAGATAAGTTATAACCCGTTGCTCCATCGACAGGAAACCATACTACCGTAGCATCTAATGGCACACTAACTGCGCCATCTGGTGGTGAGGAAATGGTCGTGCAATTTGGTGCACAAGCAAGGTAATGAACATAAACCGCTCCAGCATCCCCAGCGCCAGAATCTTCTCCAAAAGCACCGACGATGATATACTCTCCTTCCATTGCTATACTAACGCCATAGAAATCTAGATTCTGTGCATCATCGGCATGTATTTTTCGTTGAAACTCCCATACTGACCCATTGTAAGCGTATTCAAAGGCTGCTCCGCTGTTGGCTACACCATCACTATCAGCCCGAGAGGCTCCTATATAAAGCTTGTTTCCTATGCTAATATTACTGATTCCAAAATTCATTTCATTTGCCAATTCTGGGGGACCAATTTTTTGTTCCTCTACCCAAGAGTTGTCGGTATTTCGGAAAGCGTAGACTGAACCTAATGGATCATCATTGATTATCTCTTGGTACGCACCTACTGTAGCTAGACCTGTAGAGATAGATGCTGAATATCCAAATTGCGCAAAAGCACTCCCATCTGAGGCCATCACCTTTTCTTTGAACACCCAAGCGGTGTCTTGATTTTCATAAATATAAGCGGCGCCAGAGTCTTCACCAAGTGCATCATGTTTAGGCGCACCCACTATTGCAAGATTATCCCTAAGAAGGATGGAGGCACCAAATTCATCAAAATTTCCGCCATCCTCTGGAAATACTTTGTTCACTTCTACCCATGAATCATCAATTAAAGTAAAAAAATATGACGAACCAGTATATTTTTGATTTTCAGTATAATCATTAAGAGAGCTTACTACCATGTGATTTTCCCATATATCGACATCCCAACCGAATCGATCACTTGTCAATCCATCTTCAGGAGAAAGTTTTTGCGTCTGTATCCAATACTGACCAAATCGTTTATAGACATAGACAGAGCCACTGAAGGATCCATTGATATCATCGAAAGGTGCACCTACTATTGCATAATCCCCCCAAATAGCGACAGATATACCAAATCTATCGTTTTCACTATTATCTGTTGGAATTAGTGTTTGTGTTTCAATCCACTCACTACCTTCTTTACGATACATATGGGCAGCTCCTGACAATGCTCCATTTGTACTATTACCGACTGCCCCTGAAATGGCATAGTTACCACTAATATCCACTCCATTGACACTTCCATTGAGCTCGCCAGCGACAGGGTTTGTTGCTTGAATTTTACGTTCTAATTCACAATTCGTTTGTCCATTTAGATATCCAATTGTAAAAGTGAGGATAAAGATGGTTAACACTTTATAGTAATTCATTTTTTGATCTTTAGGTATTAATAGGACAATACACCTCGTATTATACTAGGCTATCATGCAAAGGTAAGGGTTAATAGGATGTCAGTCCACTACTATTTCTACTTAATAATACAAAGTTATAACAAAATACTCATTCGCTAAAACTCAGTAAAACAGTAGATATTTGGCAACTGTCCACGACACTCACATGGCGATAACCTTCGTGTTTACAGTTATTTATAGCGCTCCACAAGCACTGATTAGATAGACTTTCTCTGGATAAACTTAACCATTTTTAACACTAAAAAACGGGGTGAGAACCGCACTGAATTGGCGAGCAAGAAATTTCCTATACCATGAATGGCAACCGATTTTCCTTTTTTCATTGCCCGATAGCCATAATTTGCGACATCTTCAGAACTAGGTAGTTTTTTTCCTTTTACAAGTTTGCTATCGTTCATTTGAGCGTCATTGAAGAAATTGGACTGGGTAGCGCCTGGACATAAGGCTGTCACGGTGATGCCAGTATCTTTAAGTTCTTCGCCGATAGCTTCCGAAAAATGCAGAACAAATGCCTTCGTAGCATAATAAACTGCCATCAAGGGACCGGGTTGAAAAGCTGCTGTAGATGCAACGTTGAGAATACGTCCACCGCCATGTCTAATCATGTGGGGAATGAATAATTTGCACAATTGCGTCAAAGTAGTAATATTCAACGCTATCATTTTCTCTTCTCTGTCCCAACTGGTATTCTGAAACTCCCCATATTCACCGAAGCCAGCATTGTTTATCAGGTAATTTATTGAGATTCCTTTATCCGTAATCTCTTTGAAAAGCTGGTCGACAGATTCTTTTATCGAAAGGTCTTTGGAGATGACATGCACCGTCACTTGGTATTTTTCTTCTATTTCCCCTTTGAGCTGTATGAGTTTTTCTGTATTTCTAGCTACAATCACCAGGTCTCCTCCAGCTTTTGCGTGAATGATTGCCAATTCTTTTCCGATACCACTCGAGGCGCCTGTAATCAATGCTATTTTTTTCATTTACTCTATCTCTTTAAAGGAAGCTACAATGCCTTTTATAAGCGCAGAGCTAAATCCATTGTGTTCCATTTCGTTAATACCAACGATAGTACACCCTTTGGGGGTAGTGACTTTATCAATTTCATATTCGGGATGTTGCTTGCGTTCGATGAGTAATTCTGCAGCCCCTTTAACGGTTTGATTGACGATTTTGCCAGCTACCTCAGCACTGAAACCAATCTGAATGCCTCCTTGTATCATGGCTCTTATGAAGCGAAGTGCATATGCTATTCCACAAGCTCCCAGCACGGTCGCCGCCTCCATCAATTTTTCTTCTATGATTATGGAATCACCGACATTGTCAAATAGGTAACGAACGATTTTCATTTCATCCGGATTAGTGGATGACGAGCAGATACAGGTTAATGATTCATTGACATCTGCAGCGATATTAGGCATGGCTCTAAAAACAGGAATATCTTCTCCTATCGTCCGATGGACTTCCTCCATCGTAATGCCTGTTGCTAGGGAAATGACGATGTGTTTTTTAGGGTCAAAAATATTTTTTAAACCTCCTAGTACATTCAATATATTGTACGGCTTTAGGGCTACAATAATCACTTCAGACTCTTGAATGGCGAGGGCATTATCACTGCTCATCCGTATGCCGAGAGATGCAAACTCATTCAATGTATGAAGATTCCGCTTGGTAACTATTACGTTATCTTTTGGCAAGTTTGGGTCATCAAGTAATCCTTTTAGAATGGATTGCCCTAAATTTCCGCAACCAATAATGGCTATTTTCTTATCTCTAATCATGGTAGTAAATATATGGATTTTGGGATTAGTATCCAAAATAAATTCAGTTATTGAGAACTGATAGTCGCATATGGGAATACCTGGAAATATTTAATCCATTTTTTGGGTTAATGTTGTATTTATGGGGAATATGTGCGTTAATGTTGATTTGTGATGTTTATTGTTGGTGTTATTGTTATAGATTCTTGCGGTCGTTCCTCTCTCTGAATGACTGGTTGTTCGTGGTGGTAGTGGGATATTTTGGGTTTGGATGGTTGTTTGTTTTGTTACAGATTCTTGCGGTCGTTCCTCCCTCTGAATGACTGGTTGTGCGTGGTGGTAGTGGGGTATTTTGGGTTTGGGTAGTTGTTTGTTTTGTTGAAGATTCTTGCGGTCGTTCCTCCCTCTGAATGACTGGTTGGTTGTGGAGGTTGTTGGGTTTGGATGGTTGCTTGGAGGTGGGGTTTGTTTTTGGGTTTGGGGGGCTATTTGTATGTGATGTTTATTGTTGGTGTTATTGTTTCGTTTGTTCGTTTTTTGCTTGCCCAAAAAAGAACCAAAAAAAGGCCCAACCGTCACCAAATCTTTCGTTTAATTTTGTTGGATTATTGATGATTTCGCTCTATGCGTTGGTGTTTTGTCGTTGGATTGGTGTTTTGTGGGTATTGGGTCACTACTGGATTTCGCTCTGACGCTTGACCTCCGCCCGCCGCTACTTTGTGGCGGTGGTGGGGCTTTTTGGGTTTGGATGGTTGTTTGTTTTGTTGAAGATTCTTGCGGTCGTTCCTCTCTCTGAATGACTGGTTGTTCGTGGTGGTTGTTGGGTTTGGATGGTTGTTTGTTTTGTTGCAGATTCTTGCGGTCGTTCCTCTCTCTGAATGACTGGTTGTTCGTGGTGGTAGTGGGGTATTTTGGGTTTGGATGGTTGTTTGTTTTGTTACAGATTCTTGCGGTCGTTCCTCCCTCTGAATGACTGGTTGTGCGTGGTGGTGATGGGGTATTTTGGGTTTGGGTAGTTGTTTGTTTTGTTACAGATTCTTGCGGTCGTTCCTCTCTCTGAATGACTGGTTGGTTGTGGAGGTAGTGGGGTATTTTGGGTTTGGGTAGTTGTTTGTTTTGTTACAGATTCTTGCGGTCGTTCCTCCCTCTGAATGACTGGTTGTTTGTGGAGGTGGTGGGGCTTTTTGGGTTTGGATGGTTGTTTGTTTTGTTATTGTTGCAGATTCTTACGGTCGTTCCTCCCTCTGAATGACTGGTTGTTTGTGGAGGTGGTGGGGCTTTTTGGGTTTGGATGGTTGTTTGTTTTGTTATTGTTGAAGATTCTTGCGGTCGTTCCTCTCTCTGAATGACTGGTTGTGCGTGGTGGTAGTGGGGTATTTTGGGAACATGGGTTCAACTTAATTTTCCTGCAATAAATCCTGTAGTCCAAGCGGCTTGAAAATTATAGCCGCCGGTGATTCCGTCAATATCCATTACTTCCCCTGTAAAGTACAGATTCTTTACGACACGACTTTCCATTGTCAAGGGATGAATACTTTCCAAACTCACGCCCCCACATGTTACGAATTCTTCTTTAAAGGTGGTTTTACCACTTGCCTGATATTGGTCATTGGTGAGTATAGCGACCATTCTATTGAGTCCTTTTTTTCCGAGATCTTGCCATGTTTTATCCAACGGGAGTCCACATTTGTGAAGAAGATAGTGCCATAGTCTGACTGGCAATCCGAAAGGTCGATAATTAACGATTTGTTTTTTTGGATGATCCTTGGTGATTTCTTTTAGTACATTGGACACCAATTCTTGATTTTGCTCAGCCACCCAATTGACCAATACTTCGAACTGATAATTTCTTTCACTTAAAACTCTTGCTCCAAAGGCGGACAATTTGAGTATTGCAGGGCCGCTCATTCCCCAATGTGTGATGAGCAATGGTCCATCGGCTTTAAGTTTGGTGCCGGGGATAGTCACCAATACATTTTCTACTACTACGCCCATGAGATCACGAACCGATTCTGAAGGCATGTTGAAAGTAAATAGCGAAGGCACAGGACTAACGATTTGATGTCCCAAATCCTCTAACCAATCAAGTCCTTGTCGCCTTGGTGATCCGCCGGTAGCGACGATTACTTTATCGAAGGTATTGTCAATTGAAGGTTCTTTGGTAAATATCAATTTTAATTTATTGTCCACGACGACTATTTTATCTACGCCAGCTTTGGTCATAATATTTATTCCAAGTCTTCTAGATTCTGTCAAAAAGCAATCGATGATAGTTTGGGAGTTTTGCGAAACAGGAAAAACACAATCATCTTCTTGTATGACAAGGGACACACCACGATCTTCAAACCACTGCATGGTGTCGTTGGTTTTAAAAACTTGAAATCCTTTTTTTAATAACTTGGCACCTCGTGGATACGCTTTTACCAAATCCTTAATAGAGGTATTGCCGTTGGTCACATTGCATCTTCCACCCCCTGACACTTTTACTTTGGATAGTAGTTTTGGTGACTTCTCTAGGATAAACACTTCGGCATCAGGATGATTATCTTTCACTGCCAATGCAGAAAAAAAACCTGCTGCTCCACCCCCTATTACGGCAACCCTCATCAATACCAACGTTTTTTATTCTTTTTGGAAGCGGCTGATTTCCTACCCTTTCTTCTTGTTTTTACTTTTACATCACGCTTTACGTGTACCTCTGCTTTGGCTTTTGGGTCTAGGGGGTAAGGATGGTCAGTGACTACATCAATCGATTTCTTCATCAGCCTTTCGATCTTCTCAATATATGATTTTTCATCCGCCGAACAGAAGGAGAATGACTTGCCCTCTAGTCCTGCTCGTCCACTTCTCCCTATTCGATGCACATATATTTCTGGGACATTTGGCATGTCAAAATTAAATACTGCATCCAATCCATTGATATCTATTCCACGAGAGGCAACATCGGTAGCCACCAATATATTCACTTCTTTTTTCTTAAAAACGTCTAATGCTTGTTGTCTTGCGGCTTGCGACTTATCTCCATGAAGTGATGCTACTTTATGACCATTTTTTAGGAGTGATTTTTCTAATTTATCTACTCCAAATTTCGTTCTTCTAAAGATAATAATTTGTCCTTTGGTATTGTTGCGTAGGATATGCAGACAAAGTTCCATCTTTTTTGGCTTTGGCACATAGTACAATTTTTGGACTACCTTTTTCGTTGCAGCTGCATTTTTAGAAATTGATATCCGTTCGGGATTGATCAGTAATTCTTGTGCCAAATCCACGATTTTATTTGGCATGGTAGCAGAGAACAATAAGCTTTGTTTTTGGGAAGGACATAGTCTAGCTATTTTTCTAACATCATCTATAAATCCCATATCCAACATTAAATCTGCCTCGTCCACGACCAAGATTTCTACATCTCCTAATTTCAGAAGATTTCTTTTTCTTAGATCCAACAATCGCCCAGGTGTTGCAACTAGGATATCCACTCCTTTTTTAAGAATATCAATCTGCGGCGCCATGGATATACCCCCATAGACTACCCCTATTCTAAGGTTTGTGTATTTTGCATATTCTTTGAAGCTGTCTGCTATTTGCAATGTAAGTTCACGGGTGGGGCTAATCACCAGAGTTTTTATCTTCTTGCTTCTTTTCTCTGCATTTTGATTTTCCAATAAGAGATGTAAAATGGGAAGGGCAAATGCTGCCGTTTTCCCTGTACCTGTTTGTGCTGAGGCTATGACATCTTTGTGTTGAAGAATTAATGGCACACACGCTTCCTGCACAGGGGTCGGCAGACTGTATCCGAGTATGGACAATGCCTTGAGTATATTTTTATGAAGGCCTAGCGCTTCAAATTTGATTACTTCTTTATTCATTCTGGTGATGGAAAAACATGATTCGAAGGTAAGTTAAAATGGGATGAAAAAGAGAATAGGTTTTGTTTTTATTATTTGTTTTACTAAGGCTTAAAGATCTTTCAACACCTGATGAGATTGCGCCAAGTCACTTTGCGAAACCGACCCCAAGGCTACTAACCATCGGCTCTTACCGTTTATTGGCTATGGAAAATAATGGCTCGTATGTTAGTCTATCTTTAATCGCATGAGAAATCGTATTTTGGCAGACTGTCATTTCTTAGTGCTGGTTCGATTCAAATTTAATGAAATTTTTATAAGCAGTCAAATCCTTTCCATTATATCATGCGCATACTTTTGCATAAAATCAAGTAATGTATTCTTAGCCACTGTTAACCCATCTCTAACCTCTAATAGCGCGCTAAATCTTTCTACAAATGCACCATCTTTTGAGCCATATAATGCGGGCCATCTTCGGACAGGTAGGTTGGGCTCTGGCCAGTGATAACTATTTCATCGCCCATGCCATGGTAAAACCCCTTGACACTGTTTCTAGCGGTCACGATGCCCATAAATTCTAAGGTTTCATAGCCATTGAGGTCATCGAGAGAGAAAATTCTGACACTTACTCGCTTGCCGAGGAAGTTTTTAGTCGCAAAAATAAGTTCGTCCGTCAGTTTTTCTAGCACATCCATGCGAACTATCAATTCTAACAGATGGTGTGAGTCAATGGACTGAAATAAGTTAATGCTCTTAATGTCAGGCAATTCATTGCTGTCGATGTACACTTGGGTGGTGGATTGTAAAGACATAGCTCAGCAGTTTTGGATTGGGTAACAATCCTGTAATAATCACGATGAAAGTCAAATGATATTTATCAATACGTTATCCACATGTTATGAGCGAGTATAACAAAGAGACGTATAGCACTGCTTATGGAGTATGATAAAGAAGGGGGTTGCATACTAGGTGGATAACGCCATAAAGTATTCGTACGTTGTCCACCGTTAAAGTTATTTTTGTCAAAAAAAAGAGGTACAGATCCTAAGACCTGTACCTACCAACCAACTATTCATGAAAACAACTCGGAGGAGAATTACTTCCCCTCTTTGGATTGCCTCCACCATTAAGACTAGAAAAGATTAAAAAGTCACATTTCATTAACTTATTCGTATTTAATAACCAGATTTATACCTACAAAAACGAAGTGTATTGTAGGAATACTATGACAAGCTCAGCAGAACTGCGAGCTGGGTAATGAGAAGCAAAGCATGAAACTATGATTTAGAAACGCTGAATTTTGGTGAATAGAAAACTCCAAACTTGTAGGGGGTTACCGCTGAAAAAAATGATGAATACTTAGGGCTTCTGCCTATACATCATGAAACGACTTAGCAATAATTCTCACTTACACACACCACCTTTTTTTTATCCACTACCTAGACTCACCCCTCTTCGACGTTCTTTTTTATAAAACGGAACAAGCTATCGGTATATGCTTTTCCACCAAACTCATACAGGTCAAAATGCCCCCCACCTTTGACAAGATAAAAACTCTTTGACGCAGACTCAAGATTATCATATAGCGCACGTCCATACTCATAAGAAATGTTTTTATCTGCGTCACCATGGGCGACAAAGACAGGGACAGATATTTGCCCTGCATCACGGAGTGGATTGACTTCATCTGGGTCAAATCCACCAATAATTCCTGCTCTATCGAGCGTATAATCTGTAATAAATTTAAGCCTAACCCCCATGGATAGTCTCTTTTGATAATCAGACACAATCTGTCTTAGATTGGCAAAAGAACTTTCTACTATGCCAAAATCTAGTCGGGGAATATCTCTCTGCGAATCTAACGCCAACGCTTGAAGGGCTATTGCTCCCCCCATAGAATTGCCCCAAATACCGATTGGGACATTCATTTTTTTGTCTTCGATAAAATCTAAAACATTGGCGACATCTTTTTTTTCATAAAAGCCATAAGTGCAAAAATCTCCATCACTTACCCCATGTGCTCTATTATCCAAAACTACAGAGGCGATATTTTGCTGCGCCAAATAGTTTGCTAAATCCAGGTAGTGTTCCTTACAACCGCCAATGCCATGTAACAAAACAATCACTGCTTCCACCTCGTTGTCCTTCGGGTATATCCAATAGCCGCTGAGAAATTTACCCTCACTATCGGCCAAGGGAATTTTTATTTCTTGGCTTGCCGCTTTATCTCCAGGAACGATTGCTAAGTTTTGCTTCATGGGTTGGATAATGGCATACGGGGCTATGAAATGAATCCCGGCAGCTATTACTACACCAAACACTAAGGTTATGCCAATTAGTCTCTTAGTCCATCTTCTCATATTTCTATTTCACTTTATTTTACCAAAGGTACTGGAAATAAAAACATCGGACAGGACTATTCAATTATTCCGAAATTAGTACGGTAAACAATTCCTTCTTTTTGAACACGCATTACAAAATACCCAGTACTTGCTTCGACCTTTAGGGTGTATCTATTTACTCCTTGTGCAGAATTTGAGCTGGTGATTTCAACATCTATTCGACGACCTGTCATATCATAGATTTCAATATCTTTTGTTTCTATCCTATTACTGGAATTTATTTCGAGCTGAATGATGCCGTCATTACTTGGGTTTGGGTAGATCAAGAAATCATTTTCAACGATACCGAATTCGTTGATTCCTACCAATACTGTTTCGAATTGAAATTCGCTGCATCCGCTCGCTTGACCAAATTCGTTATAGGGCGTAATTTGCACATAAATTGTGGATGCTAGCGGCCATGCTCCTGGCGCATAACTTACTTCATTTCCAACATCTTGCTGACTAAGGATATCTGTTCCCCCAGAAGTAGTGCCTATATCAAGGATATATCCATCCGCCCCAGCTATGGCATTCCACACTAGACTTTCACCCAACCCAACTGCCAATCCAACAGGAGATAGCAAATCTGTACAACCGGGAGGATTAGAATTTTCAGCAATAACAATCATTTGGTTAATTGTGGCGATATTGCCGCAATCATCGGTGATTGTGAATGTTCGCGTAATGGTTGACCCACAATCTAAATTCCCAGAATCTGTATAGGTTATCGTTACTTCTCCACAGTTATCCACAGCAGTAGGTTCTGTCAATGGAATAACACCTCCACATTCGACATTGAGAATCTCTACATTGTCTATTATTTCAGGCGCTACATTGTCTGTCACTAATATTTGCTGGGTAGTAGTATCTGTGAAACAAGGATCCGAGACTACCAAAGTTCTGGTGATGGTATAACATCCTTCTCCTTGTTGACTTGTTATTTCTTCGGTCAGATTGGTTTCCACCATTCCACAATGATTGCTGTAATTAACGATTGCCTCTGGGATATCCTCATCACAGTTTATCGTAACATCCCCAGCAAGCGTACCTTCTAGTTGTACATATTCTGTGTAGAAATTGTTTATCTCACATTGTGTACTTTGTCCATAGTCATTGTATGGCACGATGGTGACGAAGTATTCTTGCTGGTCATCCAAGGGCAAATAATACGCATATACATCTCCTACATCGGTAGTAGTGAGGATATCATCTCCACCAGGGGTTGTTCCTATTGCGAGCATAAATCCACTGGCAAGACTGTCGGCTGCCCATCGGATAGAATCGTTTGGATGATACATTGTGTCACCGACATTTGGGGCGATTATTTTGGTACACAAAGGTTCGCATTCTACATAAAACATATATGCTGATCCGGCATTACCTCCGTTGCTATCATCTCCCATCGCACCAAGGACGATAATATCTTCATAAATATCCATAGACCTAGAAAAGAAATCTGCGTGTTCGCCATCCAAAGAATACAATTCCATCGTATATTCCCAAGTTCCGTTATTCACATTGTAGAGATAGGCAGTACCTGTTTCTTCAGAAATACCAAATCCATGAACATTACCCACTAGCACTCTATTGCCATATTGACTAACGCTAGTGCCATATCTTTCAGTAGTACTTATTGCAGTGGGGCTGTATTGTATGGATGTTTCAATCCAGTTATCATTACCATCATTTTCATAAACATAGACAGCTCCTTCGCTAGAATTTGCCGTTTCGCCTCTATACGGGGATCCCACCAGTAATCGATCCGAAGAAATAGATACTGCCGTTCCGAAATTATCTCCCTCAGCGACATCCGATGCTATCACTTTGGTTCTAAACACAACAGTATCTCCACTACTAAACTCATATACATAGGCAGCGCCGCCTAGTAATGCTCCTTCATCATTTTCATACGCTCCGATAACGACGAGACTATCATTCATATCCAAGGAGTATCCAAATTGATCAAATTGTTCTTCATCTGGGGCTTTGATATTTTGTTTGAACACCCAATTCCCTCCTTCTCGTTTATACAAATAGGCGGATCCGGTAAAGCTAGAAATACCATCATCATTCTTGCATCCAATAAGCACGTAGTCTTGCCATATATCCACGGTCCATCCGAACCAATCTGAGGGGTCGGCATCTGTGGCAACAATTTTTGTTTGCTGCACCCATACATTATTTTCGAGATGGTAGATATATGCTGCTCCACTGTTATTATTTGCATCGTCATCATAAGGAGCACCTACTACTGCGTAATCTCCATAAATAGCTACTCCTCTTCCGAAGCGATCCGCTTCTTCACTATCCTCTGGAATAACTCTTTGTACCTGTTCCCATTGGCTGCCGCATCGTCTGTAGAAGTAGGCGGCGCCCGATTGTGGGCCATTCTCACTATCTCCATACGCTCCAATGATGGTCCAATCGCCATAAACACCAACGGCATCAGAAACACCAACGCCCTGCAAGTCCGTCGTTACTGAGGTGAGAATTTTCTGTTGAAATTGACAGGAATCTTGAGAAAAAACTCCTTCAGAAATCATAATAAAAAGGAGAATAAAAAAGCTGTTTTTTAAAGTCATAACCATCAAAAATATAAATAATAACTGAAAACAAAATTACTCATTTATCAAGGATAATTCAACAGAAGTTGTAAAGATAACAACACTTTCAAAGCTTTATTACGTTCAAAACAGATTGCTGAATAACAGCTGTTTAATAACCTAAGAAGTGTCGTTCGCGAGGTTTGACTCTTTATAAAGATGCGGACAATCTCCTTATTGTTGCGATTCTACCGCTTTACGGACGCTCCCAAACTCGAGCAACAATTCCTTTGCTCGATCATAACTCACCGATAACTGTTCTGCCACCATCTTCGCTCCCCTATCCACTAACTTATTGTTTGACAGTTGCATATCCACCATTTTATTGCCTTTCACATGGCCTAGCTTTATCATTAGGGAAGTCGATATCATATTGAGTACCAATTTTTGTGCTGTCCCCGCTTTCATTCTTGTACTTCCTGTTACAAATTCAGGGCCTACAATTACCTCAATAGGATGGGCAACATTATTTGCCAACGGACTGTCTTCATTGCATGTAATACACCCAGTTAGGATTCCTTTTTCATTGCATTTTTTTACAGCACCTATAACGTACGGTGTAGTGCCTGAGGCGGCAATACCTATGACGGTATCCTTTTCATTAATATTATATTTTTGAAGGTCGAGCCAACCTTGGCGATCATCATCTTCCGCAAATTCTACCGCCTTGCGAATGGCATGATCTCCTCCTGCTATTAATCCTACCACTACGCCATGATCAACCCCAAACGTTGGTGGACACTCGGAGGCATCAACAATTCCAAGTCTGCCACTGGTACCTGCTCCAAGGTAAAAAAGTCTTCCTCCTGTTTTCATTCTCCTGAGAGCTTCATCAATTAAAGATTGGATTTTGGGCAACACTATTTGAATGGCGAGTGCTACTTTTTGATCTTCGGAATTGATTCCCTCCAAAAGTTCTGTAGTGGACATTTTCTCAAGGTTATTGTAGAGCGAGCTTTTTTCGGTATGTTTTGTTGTGTTCATTAATTATAACGATAAGTATTTCTTGATGACGTAAAGGTGGTGTTTTTTTAGTCTCGATTTTGATGGCATTCTAGAAGTATTGAGGGGGGTGTGGTGGATAGAATTTGTGAGGCAAGACTAGTTGCTAGAACTTGCCTCTATCTGATTTAATCAATTCTTAAGGCTCCCATAGGGATGACTGGAAATGAATTTTTAAGATCTCTATAGGGATATAGTATTTTCTATGACTGTATTAATTTTGCTTTGCAAGGAGGTGGCTAATATTTAGGGAGGCTTAAATCGGTTTTTTTGGATTGGGGTATTAGAGGGTTGTGCGTTGGTTACGTTTGTTACTTGTTGCCTTAATTATTTTGTCCTTTGAGTTACTATTTTGCCATCATATTTCCAAAGTCCATTTTTTTTACCGAACCAAATATTTCCTGTATTATCTTCAATAATAAAACGGACTCTATCAAATATTCGACCATCTTTAGCCTTAAATTCTATAAATTGCTTGCTATCCTAGAGACATATGCTTCCTCTATCATTTCCTAACCAAATTCTACCATTTTTGTCTTCTTAGATGGTTTGAATATTTGTATTACAAAGACTGAATAAATATCCGCTTACAAATTGAGGTTTAGCATAATGTAGGCTATTAACTATACAAACTATTGTGCATAGCGTTTTGTTAAGGTTTTATTTTTACGATTTCATCTCCTTGCATAATAACAAGTTTCGCTATTTTTCTCCTTTTTAAATATGATAAGTTTTTCGTACACTTTTTCAAGTCCTTTTACGATTTTGTCCTTTAATTCTAATTGTTTATCTTTTTTCGTCATAAAATTTCTTTAATTGGTTAAACTTAGTTTTATCTACTTTTGTTATTTTATCATCTCCTATTTTGTGGGCAATTAATTCGTGTTTTCCAAATGAATTATCAAAAATTAATGCACTGTCAACTATTGGAAGATAAATATCAAATAAGTTGTAAATTCCTTTTAAATATCTTCTTTCAATTACATCTTCATGAATATTAT
>JAJRRH010000001.1 GCA_024279715.1 Bacteroidota bacterium | reverse complement strand
GATTCTGATAGTCGGAGTCATTTTATTTACTCAAAATTTTTATGCACAGGGATCTACTTGTGCTGACGCTGTAGAGGCAATAGTGGGAACGAATACCGCCGATGGACCAACCGATGGTGGTGGCGCTGTGAATATTTGCGGAACAGGTGCTACCAATGCAGATTGGTACGTTTATACTCCTGACAATGACTATTCTGTAACAGTTCAGTCATGTCTTGGTGGTGTAGATACCAGAGTGAGTGTTTATTCTGGTGATTGTGCAGCACTTACGTGCGTAGGAACCAATGATGATGCTTGCCTTATGGTAGATGGAGGAACTGATGCTTATGCGTCTTCTCTTGTCTTTGATGTAACAGGAGGAACTACGTACTACATAGAGTGGGATGATAGATGGAGTCCTGATGGATTTGATTGGATGCTGAGTGAAAATGCACCAACAACCACTGTTCCTGATTGTGCAATTCTCTTGTCTCCAGAAGATGGAGCAACGGATGTAGCGATTGACGAAACTAACCTTAACGCCGTATTGATTCAATGGGAGAATTCAACAATTGCCTATGATTCACTTCGAATATATAGAGGATTAGCAGCAGACGAATTGGTCTTGTTAGGGACGGTAGGTGCAGAGTTTGGAAGCGGGGCTAATTTGCAAAATAGTGAATATGGCACAACTTATTATTGGTCTGTAGTGCCTGTAAATCAATTTGGAGATGCCGTGAATTGCCCTGTGTTCTCATATACTACCGAGACCATTGTCGTTGATTGTCCTGAGCTAGGGCTAAATATTGGCGACCCTTGTGATGATACAGGTGAGCTATTTGTTGACGAAAATTGTGAGTGTATGGCACTCGTTGTTCCTGAAAATGCAACATGTGACGGCGCTATTGTTTTAGAGGAAGGGATAATTACTAATGCTCAAATTGTTGGTGGTGAAGGTGTGATAGATAGTTGTGTTGTCGGAGCGACTAGCGCATTATGGTACTCTTTTGTGGCAACAGCAAATGATACGTGTATCATAAGTTCAAGCATCGACCTAGATGAGCCGGATACTAGAGTCTCTATTTTTGAAGGGTCTTGTGTTGCTTTGAATTGTGTCATCTCGGATGATGATGGAGGAGCAGGTTTTACTTCGCTAGTTACATTTCCTGTAGTGCAGGGACAAGAGTATTTTGTACAATGGGACGACCGTTGGAGTACGGATCTTTTTGATTTTGAGTTCTCTTGTGGATCTGAAGTGATGGTGGATACTGATGGGGATGGAATCAATGATGATGAAGACAACTGTGTCGATATTCCTAACCCTCTGCAAGAAGATTTAGACGGAGATGGAATGGGGGATGTATGTGACGAAGATATGGATGGAGATGGCGTGAATAATGAAATGGATTGTGAACCGATGGATGCACTTATATATCCAGGAGCTGCTTGTGATGATGGTGATGCAGAAACAGTAAATGACGCGTATAATGATACGTGTGAGTGTGTGGGTGGTGTGCCAGTTCCTGCCAATGTTCGATTGTTTAAAGTAGATTATCTTACAAAACAAATTACTTTCAAAAACTTTGGAGAGGTGGATGAAGATATCTCCGCTTGGAGATTATGCTCTAACTTTAATTACTCTACGGCACTTTCTGATGAAACAATTATTGACGGTGACTTCATCCTTTCAGGAGGTGAAGAAATGACTATAGAATGGATGCCTGCTACAGGATTTAGAAACACAGGAGACGACATCGGAATTTATCTACCAACGGGAATGTTTAGTGACCCTAATGCAATGGTAGACTTCATGCAGTACCTAAGTGCTGGAAATGGAAGAGAATCTGTTGCTGTTGAAAAAGGAATCTGGGGTGAAGGTGATTTCGTAGCCGGTGACCCACTATATTCTTTTATTGGAACGGGTGAAGATACAGGAGTGAATTACTGGACTGGTTTTGTAGCTATAGATACGGATGGAGATGGCATCAGTGATTTTGATGACAACTGTATAGAAACGCCAAACCCTGACCAATTAGATTTTGATAGTGATGGTCTTGGTGACTTGTGTGATAGTGACGATGATGATGATGGTGTTGCTGATGTTAATGACTGCGCTCCATTGGATCCGGAAATGTATCCTGGATTAGAATGTGACGATGAAAATGAAGAGACCGTAATGGATGTCATTCAGTCAGATTGTACATGTTTAGGGATACCTAATATTGATACAGATGAAGATGGTATTTTAGATGCACTAGATAATTGTCCAGAAATGGCAAATGAAAATCAAGCGGATTTAGACAATGATGGAATTGGAGATGTATGTGATGATGATATCGATGGCGATGGCGACTTTAATGATAATGATTGTGATCCGTTAGATGGTGAAATGTTCTTCGGAGCTAGTTGTGACGACGGGGATGAAGAGACTAGTAATGATGTGATACAGTTGGATTGTTCTTGTCAAGGAGTAGTTCCAGATGCAGATGAAGATGGAATATATGACATGGATGATAACTGTGTAGATGTCTTCAATCCTGAACAAGAAGATTTAGATGGTGATGGAATAGGTGATGCTTGTGACGATGATATTGATGGTGATGGGGACGCAAATGAAGACGATTGTGAGCCATTGGATGATTCAATATTCACGGGAGCTGCTTGTGATGATGGAAATGAAGGTACCACAAATGATGTTATTCAAGCGGATTGTAGTTGTGCAGGAACAGTTGGAATTAATAGTGTGTCTAGTGATTTCGCAAACCTAAATGTTTTTCCTAATCCAGTAGATGATCAATTGACGGTAACCTTTAATGGTAAATCATTAACAGGATTTGTTGATTTTGCAATTCATGATGTATCGGGTAGATTAATCTACACTAGCCAACAATCAGTATTCGATAGTGAAGTAGTGATTAGAATACCAACTAGCGACTTATTGCAAGGTTTGTACTTTGTAAATATTTCTCATGGTGCAAACACCATTACGAAAAGATTTTCAGTGCTTAGATAGAAACTGTAAGTTATTCTAAAAACCTTCTTCCAAGTCTTGGAAGAAGGTTTTTTTTTGTTCGTTAATAGTGTTCGTTGAAACAATAGTTGAAAATTATTGTTTAATCCCCAGAGGGTGTTTTTGATATTGACATGTACAATACAGATTGGATAGAGCCCACTATGATGTAAATCATAGGTTGGACTGTTTGACTTTGTATTGAGCCAAGGGGTAAATAACGATAGGCAGCTATTAATCATCAAAAAAGAATGATTAATAGCAGAAATTCACCTGTGTATAATTTATTGTGTTTTATACGGTTAGGTAAAGAATTTTTTACTATTATTGTATTGTAATTGAGAGGAATGTGTTTCTTGATGCCAACTACTAATAGATATTTAATAAAACTGAATTAAATAGTAACCTAAAACCGAAATAAGATGAAAAAAATTATAACAAGTGTATTGGTCCTTTTCATGGGACTGACTATGAGTGCTGAGACCTATTGTCTAAAACTAACAGAAGTCTCAAATGATGGAGAATTCATAGTTGTGAAAATTGCAATGCAAGGGGATATCCCATTCAAACTAGGAACTTCTAATTTACAATTTGAGTTTAATACCGAAGCAATAGGTGAGCCCGTCTTACAAGAGTCAGTAATGGCGCCGCCTGTTTATTTTGTGCCAACTGTAACATTGCCGTTTGAGAATATCTGTTCATTTAACGTAGAACTTGGTTTTCCTGATACTGGAATGGAAATAGCAGGATATCCAAATTGGACAGATCTAGGAGAAGTAAGATTCGCTGTTGTAAATTCATCCGTTGAAACTTCATACGAGTGGGCATATAATGGAGGTACTACTGAAACAGTAGCTTTCCTTGATGATGAAGCTACATTTTTCTTTGCTTCTGATGTAAGTGCTGATTGTTTAATTGTTGAAACCTTAACG
>JAJRRH010000118.1 GCA_024279715.1 Bacteroidota bacterium | reverse complement strand
TTCTCAATATCAACAAAATCCCCATTAATAGCTCAATCGCCACAAGTCGAGCCACCGTGCGCAGACACCCCTTTAGGGGATGGGGGTGTGAGAGGGCTTGATAATACTCCAAAACTCAAACTCAAGCTGTATTTCTCACTCCAATACAATCTTACTCACATAGCTCCCGCCTTCCTCATCACTTAGTTTTACTGTATATATTCCTACAGGTTGATTCTTTAGATTGAGTTTGTATTCCTCTGTTCTTATTTTATCTTCTCTAAAAATAATCTCTCCGACTAGATTATACACCACAACCTCCAACACTTTACTTTCCAGCAGCTCGATATTAAAAATGTCATTACTTGGATTAGGATAGACTTCAAAAGTCAATTGACTAAGCTCTTCTATACCCACAACGAATGTGCAAGGATTAGTATTACTAGGGTTGTCATACTCTATTTGAAAATCATTATAGCATCTTAAAGCACCAGTATGTTGACCGTCAATTATAAGCGAACAACCATCCTCAAAGGAAGTATAACCAAAAGGAAAACCCTGTAAACTTCCAATTCTCTCGATTATATATCCGTTAAATATGGTATTGCTTTCTTCACCATCACTAAGATATAAGTATCGTAATGTTTGACCATCAATCGAAAAAGTACCCACAGAATCTATAATAGAATAACCAGTATTATCACATTCAGGTGGCAAAACATATTCCTGAACTGAGTAAGTCAAAAGCGTATCTCCAACGTCCGCACTAAGATCATAAAAGAGTTTGAAATTTCCGTCAATATATCTGAAAACCTGATCTTCATTGGCATAATAGATTATTGGTTGTGATTCAAAAGTACCAATTGCTCCGTCCATAAATGAAGAAACTATCGTTGATTGACAATAGTAAGCCAAAGTATCATTAATAACAGTATCTTGAACATAATCTATGTGCACATACCCCCCAGAGACACCATACCCCCCATAGTTATAAAACCATTCTGATTCTGGAATTCCTAGCGCCTGTGACATGAATAAACTTGGACTAATCGTTAGCATTAATAATAGCAATAATTTCTTCATTTTTTTTACGTTTTTAGAAAAGTAGCTACTGCCACTTTTGCTTAATAATTGTATTATGTATATTCCATTGTTAGAATCACTCATGTTTAACAAAAACTCCTCTCCATGAATAACAACCATTTCCTTCCACCTCCACGCACCCTTTAATTCCCTAAAGGGAGCCTGCACACCATCAACATTTGTCATCTCCCACGATTCTCTTTCATAGCACAAATCCCCATAGTACCCACCGTGCGCAGATTCCCCTCTAGGGGTCAGGGGTCAGCGATGGCTTTCTCAACTACCAGTCATACTCACATACGTAAAACCACTTCACTCCATCACAATCTTACCAAAATAACTTCCACTAGCATCATCACGCATCCTTACCAAATAGATGCCCCTAGGATTGCCTGTTAAATCAAGTAGATATTCATCAACTCTCACTTTACTTTCTTTGAATATCACCTCCCCAATCATATTATAAACCGATATTTCTACTTCCTCATTCTCGGGCAACTCTACATGAAACACGCCAGTACTAGGATTAGGATATACCCTCAATTCTCTATTCTCCAGTCCTGGTTCAATTATCCCCACTTGGCAGCCTTCTTCTAAGCAGCCGTATTGATCGACTTTTACCGCTATTGCTGTTTGGATCCCTCCTGGATATAACTCACTTGGCGAACTGTCATACTGCCCAGCCATCATATATCCTCCGTCACTCGTGGGGGTGGTGCATAAATATATCGTAAACCAATGGATAGCATCGTCATTCGCTTCAAATTCATGAGGAAAATGCTCACGATTCCAGATCACTTCCCCTTCAGTATTTATCTTTAACAACAATCCTCCATATCCAGTTGTACCAGAAATAAGAATATTACCATCCTCTAACTTTTGCATCTGACACACTCGGTATAGATACCTACCTATTGACACAGGTCCATTATCGTTCGGTATTTCATTCTCATAACTGTGCGTACTTACATACTCACCATCCAATTGAAATCGATCTAAAAACACTGTGTTCTCATAGTTAAACCAAGCCTCACCTGTACTCCAATATTCATAAGGATTAGTATAAGACACCAACAGCTCCCCATCTACTTCCACCATTCCGCCACCCCATATCCTAAAATTCTCTTCATCTCCAGGATATACTTCCTCTTCCCAAACCATTTCTCCTTCGCTATTCAACATTACCAGAACTGCCCGTTCTCTTTCTTCAGAAAAGGGTAAACTGCCATTATATTCATCCATAAGAAATGCTATATTGCCGTTTGACAATGGTAATATTTGAATAGGCCATCGATTACACAAATATCCACATCCAAATTGTTCTTCCCACATAATATCACCAAAATGATTCGTGCTAAATAGCACAGCTTTGTGATTGGATAAACCAGAACCAGGAAAATTCATATCTGCTGCAATCAATAAAGTACTGTCATTTAAATTGACTATATTGCTAAGTAGCCTGTTGTCAAACGTAGAAATCAATGTGAAATCATTTGTGCTTCTGTTATAATTAGTGATTGTACCATAAAAATCATCATCCCAAGTTTGAATAAAACCTACTATATAAATATTATCGGCGTCCATTTCATCTCCCATCTGCGCGCTCCACCTAGAACTTACTGAAGCAACTGAATCATTTGAAAATACTACTTGCGAAAT
>JAJRRH010000117.1 GCA_024279715.1 Bacteroidota bacterium | reverse complement strand
TACTGGAGGTTATTGGAAGATGGCGAGAACAGTTAAAGACCTAGGCTCAAAACGAACACGACTGGGTACTTATGATAAGTTCTTAAATCGGATCGGAGACTGAAGTTATGACAGATTTGCGAATTACTAAATATAATCCCATAAATCGAGATTCTTCAGGAAAGTATATTGCTGACGAATGGACTAGCGTCTCAGATATAGGGCAAACATTTTCCAAGAAAATCTTCGACGTAGATGAATACTTGAGGATTGAAAAAAACTATGTAAATGCTGCCGTTCAAATGGTAGAAGAATTTCAAGTTTCGAACTTGAGAATAGTAGAGATAGAAGAATACAGAGCATTTAACCATCTTCCCCATATATTAGTAGAAAGTACTCAATATTTAATGGAATCATTTTCTAGTGATATCGTTATTGGTAAAAATAATATCCAAGATATTATTCGACTGGTCTTGAGAGAATTGATTTGGTGCAAAGTAATTGGAGATGAGGGTTTTTATATACATTTTGGATACGATTACTACATGTACATTGGATCGGATCGGGAAAGCGATATTAAATGGGAAAAATTACCTGGAGTTTTTGTAGAGCAGTTTAACTCGCCTTATTCATCCTGACAAAATGCTTGAATTTCTTGCTCCACATGGGGGTGGAGATGCAGGAAGAGCATTACCACCGGGGGCAGCGGGTAAAAAGTACCATTCCTATGAAGTTCTCAAGCCAATCGATGCATGGTCTGGTAAAGCAAAAAGATGGTTTTACGAACCAGGTGGCGGGATTCAATATCAGGTAGAGAAATCTATTAAGGATCTTGTCAATGGGGGATATTTAAGAAGAATCATTGGGGAGGAATAGCAGAAATGGATATCAAAGAGCTTCAAGAATTATTAGAGAAAAAGATGTTGTCAAAAGCTATCTATGTAATAAACCGTATGAATTCCTGTGGCGGATTCCATATTGAAAAAATGAGAAATGGAAAATGGAGAGTTTATTTCGGCGAACGAAGTATAAAATATAATCAACAGGTTTTTGAACATGAGGATGAAGTGTGTGGATACTTGTTAGTTCTATTGAAAGCTAGCATTCCTAGTATGGGTTATAGACCTTGGATTAAATATGATGGATATGCTGAACTCGATGAGAACAAGCTTAAAGAGGTTTTGCAAACAAATAAAGTACCAGAAAAATGTTATTCATTAGAAGGAGGACTTCCCGAAAAAGCATACTGTATTGAAAAAATGAGAAATGGGAAGTGGAGAACTTATTACAGTGAACAAGGTCAGAAAAAATCCCCACATGTTTTTGAGATTGAATATGCTGCTTATGGATTCTTGTTAGTTCTAATTAAGAAATATGTCAAAAAAGAATACGGAATAGACATTATCGAATAACAGTATCTCTGCCGGTTCTTACGCCTGGTGGCTCAAAAACAATTGAGACATTTATGCCGGGGGATAAAATTCTTTCCAAACCGGAAGGGTACGTCGATGCTCCCGTGCGTGTGCAAACGGTTGAGGAAACCTTCCGGCTTGAAGCTCCGACTTTACAATTACATGTCGGCGGACAGATTATCGAAACAACCGCAGAGCATCCGTTTTATGTGGACGGCAAAGGTTGGACAGACGGTTGTGATTTACAACCGGGCGACTTGTTAATCGGTGCAGCCGGCAATAAAATCGCAGTGGAATCGATAGTCCCCACCGGCGAAACGAAGCCCGTCTTCAACATACGTGTCTCGCAAGATCACACGTACTTTGTCGGAGACGACGACTGGGGTTGTTCGATTTGGGTACATAATCAGTATTCAGTCAACAAAGCAACGGGTGAAGTATTTCACACGGCAGAAGATGGGGTAAAAACACTCACCGGACATATTACAAAAACAGCAGACGGAAAGGCGGTTTACCAAAGCCTTAAAGAAGGAGCCGAACCAAAGCACTACGGCAGCCTCCAAGATGCGTACGAGGATGTGCCAAGCGGCATGGCTAATGGGGTCAAAATTTCAATAATAGTTGACGATGCAATCGTTAAACATTCCAAGAAACATTGGCCTGGTCTTTCAGCCAAACAAATACTGGCAAAAATTGATGACATCAAAAATAATTTCCAAGATCATTACAAAAGTATTACATTTCCAGGACGAGAAATATATAGAAAAGGAGATACAGTGCTGATATATGATGGAGAAGGTTCAGGAACGCTATTCAATCCTGGAAATGCATCAAACTATTTTCGTGACTTTGTGAGAGGGAATATCTAGTAGGACATTAAATATGATGGACATAATCATAAATAAGATCATTGAAGAAAACGATGCGGCAGCATTTCTTGGTGCCCATCTATATGTTACTGGTCCCCCGTTTTATTATTCAGAGAAACCATATTTAGACGAAAAAGATGAGAACCAGCTTGATCTCATGCTGGATATATTTCGGGCAATACGGTTTTTGAATTTCAAAAATTTTCCAGGAGCTATTGGTAATCCTGATGCACCTATTACGTTAGAGCAGTTAAAACTAGCTATTTTCATTGCCGAAGCCGTTCTCAAGGAAATTGAACAAGATTTACACACCTTTAAAGTAATTGCCAACTGCACTTTTGACGACTTGGTATCGTGCCACAAAAAACTAAAGTTACTTGAAAAACAAGCCGAGTAACGTAGGCTGGGTAGAGTTTTTACGAAACCCAGCATTGCGGTTGGCAATCCACCAACACGTATGACGACAATGGCAATCTACTAACCGACCGTTACACGAACGTTGAAGTGCCGTTGCCGGGGGATTTGAATGCGTCTACCGAGGGTGATCCCAGCTTTGCGGATGTTTCCACCGACGAAAATTATTTCGACGGCAGCGTAAACATCGGCAACACCTTCGGCAATGTCGTCAGTGATGGGCAAGCAAC
>JAJRRH010000116.1 GCA_024279715.1 Bacteroidota bacterium | reverse complement strand
TATCTCCAAAGTTAATATACGTCACCGAATTGTTTCCAGAATTAGCAATGGCCAAGCTGTCTATTTCTACAGCATAGCTTATGTCCGCTGGATTTGAAAGCCCAGGTGCAGTGATCATTTCCTCCGCTTCAAAGTCGGACGAGAATTTTGTAATACGTGTCGGTGACCAAGAGCTTACATAGAAATTGCCATTAAAATCATGGTCTATGCCATCCATGTTGCTCAAGTTAGTATTGACCAATGTAGAGACAGTGTAATCGTCCAAATCCACAGACTGAATGTTTCCTCCTGACCAACATACATATACCAGTCGATTATTAACAGCATCATGCGTGATGCCATTTGGAGTGCAAACGGTATTGGTTACAACATACGTAATGGTAGGAGTGGTAAGATCCGTTGCATCAATTTCAATAATCTGATTGCTGCTGAAATTAGTAATCCACAATCTGTTCGTCGATGGGTCAGACGCCATACCATTTAGAAAACCAGAAAACCCAGAGATATTCATTACTTCTTCTGTCGTGGTAAGGTCATAGCCTTTTATCAGTTGAGCCCCCGCGCCGGAGATAGTATATAATGTATTGCCAATCACTTCCATGCCGTAATCCGCCTCGCCTTCTCCAAAAGTGGTGATAATATCAGACCCACTATGCTGCTGTAGGATAGATGCTTGGTTGGTAATTAAAAATCGATTTCCAGTAGGGTCATATTCCACAGCCTCAGTGCCGGTAATTACTTGTGCTGAAGCTTGAATTATTAATAGTGATAATAGTAGGCTACGATATAGATGTCTCAATAGTGTTTTCATAAGGCGAAGGTAATTCTTTATATTAAACCTGACCTGCGAATCTCATTATTATGAATGCAGAATGAGCACAAGAGAGTTAATTGCAACAACGATTGAAGGCAGGCAAGACTTCATTAATCAATGCTTTATTGCGATATTGTTTGAATGCAATAATGAATTAATGCACCAATGATTTAGTGCAACATTGAATTATTGCAACAACGATTGAACGCAGGCAAGACTTCATTAATCAATGCTTTATTGCGAGAATGTTTCGACATCGCTCAACAGAATTGCCACAAGTTAACAAAACCGCCGCCGTCAATACCATTGAAAAACAGCGTGTAATAACCCCAAAGGGGTGACATTATTATAGCATTAAGTATCCAAGCGAATGCAAACCCTGAAGGGGTGGCATTATTATAGACCCACGACCATCACGAATACAAACCCTGAAGGGGTGACATTATTGTAGCATTAAGTATCCAAGCGAATACAAACCCTGAAGGGGTGACATTATTATAGCATTAAGCGTCCAAGCGAATCAAGAACCCTGAAGGGGTGACATTATTATAGACCCACCAACATTACGAATATCAACCCCAAAGAGGGTGAAAGAGTTATATCGCCAACAAATCCATCACCAAGGTCAATCAAACATGCCAAAAAACCTAACTTCGTCTTCGTCGTCCGCCAGAATCCGATCTTGAAGAACCACTTTTGCCATACGATCTACCACCACGATTCCCACCATCACGACCGCCATCACGTCCTCCGCCATCACGACGTCGGTCTCTAGAACCTCCTCTTCGGTCATCATTTCTTCTTGAACGATTACCGCCTGAAGCGCCATTCTCATTCTCTCTATTGGCACGTATTTCTCTGTCATTGACAAATAGACCTCGAAAGGCATTGGAAATCTTGCTGTTATATTGGTCTGCAACATCAAAGTGAGCAAACTTGTCATTAAGACTAAAATTACCGACTTCAGCATGTGGAATATGTGCTTGGTCGCATATAAAGTCTCTTAGTTCCTTCACATTAACCCCGTCCATACTTCCTATGTTAATGAAAAATCGACTGTGTCCTTCCTTGGTTTCATTTCTTGTTGCTCTTTGTTCCCTGTCACCTCCTCGGTCACGGTCTCTTCTGTCGCTTCGATCACTTCTTTCTCTTCTCTCTCCTCGATCACCTCTGTCTCTACGGTCACCACGGTCTCTTCTGTCGCCTCTATCTCTTCTGTCCCCACGGTCTCTTCTGTCTCCACGGTCATTGCCAGCTTCCTGGTTTAGATCACGAGAGTTGTTTTTATCTTGCTTGAGTTTTTGAAGTTCTATGGACATCAATTTTGCAATAAGATCTTCTTTTGATATCTCAGCCAATTGCTCATTGGCATGAGCTAATAATTCCTCTGTGGCTGTAGGAAGGATATCGATCTCTTTCACTTGGTTTATCCAAACTTCCATACGATGTTTCTTAATCTGTATCAAAGCAGGCACCATCTTTTTCTCAAATTGTATTTTTAGAGACCTCTCAAGTGCTTTTATCTTACGCATATCACCACGAGTAGCCAAAGACAAAGAAATACCTTTCTTCCCAGCTCTTGCAGTTCTACCACTTCGGTGAGTGTAATACTCATTGTCGTCAGGCAGGTTATAGTGGATTACATGCGTGATGTCATTCACATCAATTCCCCTTGCTGCAACATCCGTAGCAACCAATATCTGTAGATCATGATTCTTAAACCTGCCCATCGAACGACTTCGTTGTGCCTGGGATAAATCACCATGCAATGGTTCGGCATGATATCCATGTTTGTATAAGTCAGACGCTAAGTCTTGTGTGCCTCTTCGAGTACGACAGAATACGATAGCCCGCATGGAGCTATCAAGATCTAGTAATCGCTTCAATGCTTCCGTCTTGTCTGAAGCCTTACAAATGATGTATTGGTGCGAAATGTTTTTGTTCACCACAGAGCTAGCGTCGATAGCTACCTCATTCGGATTGGTCATGTATCTCTGAGCTATTCTTTTAATCTCGCCACGCATGGTAGCTGAGAATAGCCATGTAGATTTATTCTCAGGCGTAAATGAAAGTATATGATCTATATCCTCTTTGAATCCCATATTCAACATCTCATCCGCTTCATCCAAGATAACATATCTTATGTTGTCTAGCTTGATGGCTTTACGCTTCATCAAGTCCATCAATCGACCAGGTGTGGCTACGATGACTTGAGGGTTCTTTCTCAAGCTTCGCATCTGATCAGATATGGAAGCACCACCATATACTGCCGTCATATGAAAACCTTTCATATTTGCAGCAAAGCTAGTGACTTGATTCATGATCTGTTGAGTAAGTTCACGGGTAGGGGAGATGATCAGCGCTTGCGTCGCTTTCTGACCCAAGTCTAACATCTGTAGAAGAGGCAGTCCAAAGGCTGCAGTTTTTCCGGTACCTGTTTGAGCGAGACCTACAAAGTCTCTCTGATCTTCAGCAATTAATAATGGAATAGCTTTCGCTTGAATTTCCGACGGTGTTTCGAAGCCCATTTTTTCCAGGCTATCGAGTATGGACTGATTTAGTCCCAGTGATTTAAAATCTGACATTATAATCTATATATTTACAACAAAGGCAATTAAAAAATACGGTCACATAACCTAGTCCTTTGTTGATAGATCAAACCGTTCGAAAGCACATCCTCGTACTCTCTAGTAAATGGAGAATTTATTTATCTCTTCGGAATTTTTCTCATCCGTAAATTCTCGGGAGTAACTTCGAGATATTCATCATCTCGAATGTACTCCATAGCTTCTTCTAGTGAAAAAACAGTCTTGGGTGCAATTTTCATGGCATCATCCGTTCCTGATTTTCTCATATTTGTCAATTGTTTTCCTTTGACAAGGTTTAGCGCTAGGTCGCTATCTCTAGTATTCTCTCCTACTACTTGACCTTTGTAGATAACATCACCTGGGCCTACAAAGAATCGACCACGATCCTGAAGTTTATTTAGTGCAAATGGAGTGGCAGGGCCTTCTTCCATTGAGGTTAAAGCGCCTTTTATTTTACCAGCCATTTCACCTTTATAGGCTTCAAATCTCTCAAATCTATGGTTCATTACAGCCTCTCCAGCTGTGGCAGTTAGTATTTTGTTTCTAAGTCCTATCAGTCCACGAGATGGAATCATAAACTCAAGATGTTGTTGGTCTCCTCTTGCTTCCATAACAAGCATCTCACCTTTTTGCTGTGTGACAAGTTCAATGGCTTTCCCTGAATACTTATCGACTACATCTATCACTAATGACTCAATCGGTTCAGATTTCACACCATCTATTTCTTTGATGATTACCTGAGGTTTTCCTACTTGTAATTCATAACCTTCTCTTCTCATCGTCTCTATAAGAACAGATAAATGAAGGATGCCACGACCGAATACGATAAATTTGTCTTCCGTATCAGTACTCTCAACCTTCAAGGATAGATTTTTTTCAGTTTCCTTATACAGACGGTCTCTCAAATGACGAGAAGTGACAAACTTTCCCTCTTTTCCATAAAACGGTGAATTGTTGATAGTGAACAACATACTCATGGTTGGTTCATCTATTTTAATACGTTCTAATGGTTCAGGATTTTCAATATCCGCTAGGGTGTCACCAATTTCAAAATCTTCTAAACCTACAATAGCACAGATGTCACCACTTCTTGCAGTCGTTACTTTTTCTCTACCCATTCCAATGAATACATAAAGCTCCTTAATTCTTGCTTTTACATTGACACCGTCTTTCTTGCATAGCATATAATCTTTCCCTGCTTCGAGGTCACCACGATATATTCTACCAATAGCGATACGTCCTATGAAGCTAGAGTAGTCAAGACTCGTGATTTGCATTTGAGGACTACCTTCTCTATAAGGAGCCTCGGGTATTTGTGCCACGATAGCATCGAGTAATGGAAAAATATTGTCGGTTGGTTTTTCCCAGTCGGTACTCATCCATCCTAGTTTTGCTGAGCCGTATATGTCCAGAAAGTCCAATTGATCTTCTGTCGCTCCAATGCTGAACATCAGGTCAAATACTTTTTCATACACTTCATCAGGACGACAGTTTTCTTTATCCACCTTGTTGATTACCACGAGTGGTTTTAAGCCTAATTCTAGCGCCTTGCCAAGTACAAATCGTGTCTGAGGCATAGGGCCTTCAAATGCATCTACAAGAAGCACAACACCATCAGCCATCTTCAATACTCGCTCTACTTCACCACCAAAGTCGGCGTGACCAGGAGTGTCAATGATGTTTATCTTAATGTCTTTGTAGTTTACAGATACATTTTTCGAAAGGATAGTAATCCCTCTTTCTTTCTCTAGGTCATTACTGTCTAGAATCAACTCTCCAAACTCTTTACGATCATCAAAGACTTTTGTGGCTTCAATGATTTTATCTACGAGGGTGGTTTTGCCATGATCTACGTGGGCAATGATGGCAATATTTCTAATTGATTCCATTAAGGTGCTTAATTTTTTTGAGCGCGCAAAGGTAGTCTTAAATTCACAGTTATTCAAATAATAACTAGTTTTGCACAAATTAATATTGCATCTGCTCAATGATTAGTCATTTTATTATGTTCTCTGTCGAGCATTTTGTCTTAATAGCCCTCTTCTCAATAGTGGCTTTTATATACTCTTCGGTGGGGTTTGGAGGGGGGACAAGCTACCTTGCGATACTGACCTTTTGGTCTGTGTCTATGGGGGATATGCGTGCCATTGCTCTTCTTTGTAATCTTGTGGTGGTGTCCAGCAGCGTATTGCTTTTTTATAAAAAAGGGTTTTATCAACGATCCAAGATTTTGTCTCTAGTCATACTTAGTATTCCTTTGGCTTTTCTTGGGGGAAGGATTAAGTTAGAAGACAGTATTTTCTATATTCTTCTTGGTGTGACACTTGTGATAGCGGCAATTATGATGTGGATTCCGAAAAAAGAAGTAGATTCTGTAGAGAAGAAGTCACATATTAAAAATGCCGCAATCGGTGGATTCATTGGTGGGCTAAGTGGCTTGTTAGGTATTGGTGGCGGAGTGTTTTTGTCGCCTTTTCTGCATTTGACTAATTATGATAAAGCAAAACGTATTGCAGCTTTTTCAAGCTTGTTTATACTTGTGAATTCAGTCGCAGGCATTGTTGGACAATGGACTAAAAGTGGGGCTGAATCTTTGAGTTTCACGCTTATGCTAAGTCTGATGACAGCAGTGTTTCTTGGTGGTCAGGTCGGTGTTAGGTTAGGAGTGAAGCGTTTTTCAGCGAGTGTCATCAAGCGAATTACCGCCCTCCTAATCGGTTTGGTCGGCAGTAGGTTGTTGTGGGTTAGCTTTGTAGGCTGACTTGAAAGGCTATCGTTTCACAAATTTTCTTGTCATTCGAAAGCTATTGACCTCCATAGTAAGAGTGTATATGCCAGAAGCCATTTCTCCAATGTAAATTTCTTCAACATTGTCTGACATATTGATCGTTTTGATGACTCTGCCAGAAGTGTCGTGTATTAGTATGGTTGTGGATGGCTTGTTGGTAAGGAGCTCTATCCTAAGATAGTCTTCTGCAGGATTTGGATAGATGGTGTAAGCGTATGGTTCCGGATCTTTAATCCCCGTTACCGTTGCGTCCACCGCCACATACATCACGTTGTCCGTTTCGTTGTCTTGATACACAATATGGAAAATGCCATTGTGATACGCAATGGATGGTGCTTTTTGTGCACCTTCTGTATTCGTTATAGCAATAGAGTTTGCACTCAATCCACTTTCTCCTGTGGTGCTTAAAGTCAATGCGATATTTGGGGAACTCCCAAAGCTATTTTCGCATACAATTGCGAGGGTGTCACCATGCCCAGCTATTTTAGAATGGTTTTGATAAGTCTCTGATTCAATTTTTGGTACGGAGATAGTAGTTCCTACAGTTTCATCTAAAAGATTAAGTGAAGCAAAGTAAGATCCATTTTCCCAATCACTTGCTGCAGAATAAAAAGTGGAAATAACCGAATTGTCTAATGCTAGAACACTCGGCCCACTTGTTGGGCAAGCGTTAATAAGCCAGTCTGTCTGATCCATGTCATAGGCAGCGCCAAATGATATGCCTCCGTCTGTAGATCGTGCAATCCAATTGTCACGCAGTCCATTGTTATTGTTCCGGAATGCAACGTATATGTCCCCATTTTCTCCCACGTCAATGTCACCATCACAGCACTCACATACTTCATCGCCCGAGGCTTCAGTGTTTACGGTTACTTCTGCCGAAAATGTAGCGCCAAAATCGGTGGATTTCACCAAGCCATAATGAGCATCTCCTTCGTTATTGTTCGTGTTTACATAGGTGACAAGAGGATGACCATCATTGTCTATTGAAATATTGGGAATCGTCGCTTTTCTTCCAGTCGGAGGGGTGTAGCAAGCCACTGGATTGTCCCATGTCGTGCCATTGTCCCCTGAATGAACCACATATATAGCGTCGCCATACTTCTCAAAGGTAATGTAGATGTGATTGCCTTTTGCAGCCATGTCTGGTCCTAAACTGCCTCCCCATATGTTTGGGTTGACACCATTGAGGGGTACTTCTATTGGGAGAGTAAAAGCATTGCCGTCTTTTGTGGATATGAAAAAAGCCTCGTCCGCACCTGTTCTGTACCAAAATACCACCGGGTTGCCGTCGCTATTGATTCCGATTTTCGGTCCTTTGTAGCCATAGTCTTCTGCAAAGGATGTGACGGTGGTCGGTGGGCTCACAATTTGAGCAGTGACTCCGAAAGCAAGTGTCTGAACGAATGCTGCTGCTAGTGCGTATTTGGAGAAAAATTTCATGCCATTTTTTGTTAAAGATATGTAATTCTCTCGGATAAAGAAAAACCTACTGTGGTTTTTTGTTCAAAGGAGCGAGTTTTATGATATGAATCGGAGGGGTAATTTAAAAATCTTGTGAATTGAAAATCTTTGAGCCTATAAGCTGTTGGTAGTCATTCGAGATGTCTTTGTAGTACACAAGGATGTGGTATTCATTTTCTGTGGTGAAGTGGGAGCCTTCAATCTCTTGGGTGCTTATCTTATGGTCGCTATCTTTGGTTAGAGCATATTGATAGTCGTAATAACCTTGCTTGAGCATGATGGTCGCCTCGTATTGCTGCTTGTCGTCATTGTAGAAAAGTTGATTTGATTTGTGGGTTTGCCTATTGCTGAAAGCTCCTATGGCATATATATTTGCATCGAGAATAGGTTCTTCATAGGGCAATGAAAAGTGGACAAAGACATAGTCTGCTTCTACTCGTGAGTCATTGGCATCTGTGGTTCTTATTTCATACTTTCCATTAATGTCAAACCTGGTGGTGTACACAGAAAAACTTCGTTTGCCAAAAGGAATAAGATAGGCGTTGTATACGTCATCCTCTATTGTAATTCTAGATATCTGCTCGGTATTGTATCGTACACTTCTGATATTGAAAAAACGATATTCATTGCCGCCATCAAATGAGTACTTATTTGGCGATTCATAGATGAGTCTTTTGTTTTTGATAAAGATAGGTTTCAAGTCATAGAGCGCATTGTCCCATCGCTCATTTTGTCTTACCACTACTTCTATGTCACGATATGGATTGTTGATTGGAAAGGAGAAATGTTGAACTTCGAATTCCACGACTTGCTTGTAGTTCCGCTCCGCATTGGCGGGCGATCTACGAACTCTTGAAGCAAGACTGACTTTGTTTTCATAGACCATAAAGCGTTTCGCAAGTACTGGTTGATCTATCTCATTATCTTTGATGACAAGAAGAATGTAATTCCCTGATAATTTGACCTTCATGCCACTATTAGGAAAGGTGAGTTCGTAGTGCACATAAGGGACTAATGTGTTGAAGGAAAAGTCGTAACTTGGAATAGCGTCCGAAAAAAAGCCTTCAATAAACTGATTTTCCATGATGTCCGTCGGATTCCATCTAGCATCACAGTGAATTACCTTATAGTAGTAGTCCTCGACATTGGGTGATAGGTCATCGAAACTAAGGGTTATTGTTCGCCCACTATTTAATTCGATAACTGGGCTGCTAAGAGGTGATCCGGTAGCAAAAAGTTTGTCTGTTTTGATGCTAGGAGAATAGATATGGTCTTCATAGACTATCTCATTGTCATTAAAATAGGGGGTGTCTTTTTGGATGTTTTCCACATATTCTTTTTTTTCTTCTTCGCTGTAATCAAACTCAGATAGCTTAGCGTTTGAATTACAGGAGGATACGAAAATAATTAACGAAAGAACCCAAAAGTGAAAGTTTTTCAATATCATGTGTTAAATAACTCTTGTAAATTTATGTAAAAAGGTCTTTGAAGAATCAAAATCAAATCTATATTTGCGGGCTGAAACGAATGCGAATTTACAATAAAATTTGCAGGAAATAAAAAAGACAAAGAATGTCTAAAAATATTAGAATTAAAAAAGGCAAGAACATTAAACTTGTCGGCTCGCCAGATCAGAGTACTTCTGACGCTAGGTTTTCTGAATACCACATTATCAAACCAACAGATTTTATTGGATTGATTCCTAAAATGGAATTAAAAGAAGGCGCTCATGTGAAAGCAGGAACGACTCTTTTTCATGATAAACTAAACGACAAGATTAAATTCGTGTCGCCCGTAAGTGGTGTTCTTGAAGAAATTCAAAGAGGTGCGAAAAGAAAAATCATTGGTGTAAAGGTCAAAGCGGACAAAGAGATTTCTTATGAAAGTACCAGTGGTCTGGATGTCAACTCGCTCTCCCGCGAACAGTTGATAGAAGCAATGATGAGTGCTGGTTTATGGCCCTTAATTCGAAAAAGACCATTCTCCACCGTAGCGGATCCGTTTGAAATGCCAAGGGATATATATGTGCCTTGTTTTGATACAGCGCCATTAGCCCCCTCAATGTCATATTTAGTGAAGGGCAATGAAAAAGCGTTTCAAGCTGGACTCGATGTGTTGACAAAACTTACCAATGGGAAAGTATATCTTGGTGTTCAAGCCGGAGATGGTACTTTTAATGCCTTTAGTGGTATAGAGAAACTAACCGTTTCTGGGCCACACCCTGCGGGGAATGTAGGGGTGCAGATTCATCACCATAAGCCAATTAATCAGGGAGAATCAATATGGTATACTTATGTACAAGAGGTATTGACAATAGGGAAGTACGCCATTGCTGGACAATATGACGCTTCGCGAGTGATCGTTCTTGCAGGAGCAGGCGTTGATAAGCCAAGATACTTCAATACATTACAAGGTGCCACAGTGTCTGCTTTAACGAATGGAGAATTGAAAGATGGAAATTATCGAATCATTAGTGGTAATGTCCTGACAGGTACTAAGGTCTACCCTGACGATGCCATAGGTTTTTATGACAGTCAAATATCGGTAATACCAGAGGGGGATAATCTTAAATTCTTTTTGACCCAAGGGTGGTTGAGTCCTGGATTTGGGAAATTCAGTATGTCTAGAGCATATCCTTCCTTCTTGACGCCAAACAAAACGTACAACCTTGATACCAATCTGAATGGAGAGTCCCGTGGATTTGTGATGACCGGAGAGATGGAGAAAGTATTTCCATTTGATATCTATCCTATGTTTCTTATAAAAGCAATCATGGCAGGAGATATTGAAAAAATGGAGCAACTAGGAATCTACGAAGTGGATGCCGAAGATTTTGCATTGCCAGAAGTGGTTTGTACCTCAAAAATAAACATTCAAGAAGTCGTCAAGCAAGGGCTTGAAGATCTTAGAATAGAATTAATGTAATACGAGAATTCCAAATGAAGTTTCTTGAAAACATAGTAAAAAAAATAAAGCCAAATTTTGAAGAAGGGGGTAAGTTCAATAAGTATCTGTCGTTGTATGATACCTTGGAGACCTTCTTGTTTACGCCTGACCATACCACCAAATCTGGATCACACATACGGGACGCCATAGATTTGAAAAGAACGATGATGATGGTTATCATCGCCCTGACTCCATGTTTGTTGTTTGGAATATGGAATGTCGGTCATTTTCATTACTTGGCTAATGGAATGGAAGCAGATATGATGACCAAGTTTCTTTTTGGTGCTGGTCGAGTGCTGCCAATGATTATTGTAAGTTATGCCGTTGGACTTGGTGTAGAGATGATATTTGCATTCAAGTTAAAACATGGTCTTCATGAAGGATACCTCGTGTCGGGAATACTTATACCATTAATTATGCCACCAGATATTCCTCTCTGGATCCTTGCTGTTGCTGTAGCCTTTGCGGTATTGATAGGAAAAGAAATTTTTGGAGGGACAGGAATGAATATATTAAATATTGCTCTTCTGGCAAGAGCATTCGTATTCTTTGCTTACCCAACGAAGATAGCTGGTGAGATATGGATATCTGACCTAGGGGAGAAAACAGTAGATGGATTGACAGGAGCGACTGCCCTTGGTGATCTAGCAAGCACCGTCGGACGTGGAATAGATACTCCGCAAGTGCAAGCCGTGATGACCAAATTCGGTGATGGACTCTATAGTATGAGTAATTCATTTTATGGTGTTATTCCAGGGTCTATTGGTGAAACATCCGCTGTAGCAATTCTTATTGGAGCCGCTATATTATTGATTACGGGTATCGCAAGCTGGAGAGTGATGGTGTCATTCTTCGTAGGTGGATTTGCAATGAGTTCAATATTTAATGCCGCTGGACTGAATGCATTTATGACACTGCCACCATTGCATCAATTGATGTTGGGAGGATTTATGTTCGGAATGGTATTCATGGCAACAGACCCTGTAACATCCGCACAGACTAATAAAGGTAAATGGATCTATGGATTTCTCGCCGGATTCTTCGGAATTATGTTTAGAGTATTCAACCCAGCCTACCCTGAGGGAATAATGCTATCCATCCTGTTCATGAACATCATGGCGCCAACGATAGATCACTATGTGGTACAAGGCAACATATCCAAACGACTTAAACGACTTAAAACCGTATAGATTATGGCAGTGAATAAAGAAGGAAGTGGCTATACATTTGCATTTGCTATCGTACTGGTAGTATTAGTAGGTGCTACGTTAGCTTTTACCTCCATGTCTTTAAAAGACAAAATAAAAAAGAATGTCAACGACAAGAAAATGATGAACATTCTCTCGTCTGTTGGTTTTACAGACAAGGATGTGACGCGTAAAAATGCCGCTGAAATGTTTGAGAAATATGTCGTCAAACGAATGTCAATTAATTCAAAAGGCGAATTGCTAGTTGAGAAAAGTGGAGCAGTGAATGCCTTGGATAAAGAAGATCCTTTTAACTTTGATTTGAAAAAACAGTATAAGTCTGACATCGCTAAACTTGTACAAGGATTGAAAAACAATCCAGTAGAATTAATGAAAAAAGTTGATGCTCTTGAAGATGCGAAATACCCAATGTATGTCGTTGAGAAAGAAGGAGAGATGCTATATGTAATGCCGATGGTAGGCACAGGACTGTGGGGTCCCGTGTGGGGATATGTATCTTTACGAGAAGATTGCAATACAATATATGGCGCAGCCTTTGATCATAAAGGGGAGACACCAGGACTAGGAGCTGAAATCAAAAAGGAAAGTTTTGAGAAAAATTTTATCGGTTTGAAAATAAATGATGATAAAGGGGGCTTTGTTTCTATCACTGCCCGTAAAGGAGGTAAACTGCCAGGAAATGAACATCAAGTAGATGGCATTACTGGTGGTACTATTACAAGTAATGGTGTGAATGAAATGTTGTATCGCTCCATGTTAGTTTATTCACGTTACTTCAAAAGCAAATAATTATGAGTGAAACAGCAGTAGTTGAAGTTAAGAAAAAAAATGAAGCCTTGTTTTCAAAGAAAAACAAAAGGCTGATCACAGATCCTTTAAATGATAATAACCCTATCACCATTCAGGTGCTTGGGATATGTTCAGCCTTGGCAATTACTGTGCAAGTAGAACAAGCAGTGATAATGGGCGTGTCTGTATTGGCGGTATTGATATTGGGTAACCTGATTATATCCTTGTTGAGAAATCTTATTCCTAGTAGAATTCGAATCATCGTACAGTTAGTAATCATCGCATTTCTAGTAACCCTTGTGGATCTTGCCCTGAAAGCATATGTGCCCGCAGTAAGTGAGAAACTATCCGTATTCGTAGGGTTGATAATCACGAATTGTATAATCATGGGGCGATTAGAGGCGTTTGCCATGGGTAACAAGGCTTGGCCTTCTGTACTCGATGGATTTGGAAATGGACTGGGATATGCAGTGGTATTAATTATTGTGGCTGTCGTTCGTGAGTTCTTTGGATCAGGAAAATTGTATGGATTCGAATTACTTGGTGATCCTACCTCTGGCGCTGAAACAGGCCTCTACGCTATGGGATATATGAACAACAACTTGATGATACTTCCTCCTATGGCATTGATCGTAGTGGGTGTGATTATTTGGATTCAGCGTTCAAGAAATTCTAAATTGATTGAAAGCCATTAAAAGACAAAACTATGTTAGAATCATTAAATATATTTATAAAAGGTGTTTTCGTAGAAAACATGATTTTTGCGTACTTCCTTGGAATGTGCTCGTACCTTGCAGTGTCTAAAACTGTAAAGACGGCATTTGGACTTGGAATGGCAGTGATATTCGTATTGGGAATTACAGTTCCTATCAACTACCTGTTGGAGAATTATCTTTTGAAAGAAGGTGCTCTCACTTGGCTAGATCCTTCTTATGCGGAAATAGATTTGAGTTTTTTGAGCTTCATACTCTTCATAGCAGTAATCGCATCAATGGTGCAACTGGTGGAAATGATAGTGGAGAAATTTTCACCCGCATTGTACGGGTCATTGGGAATATTCTTGCCATTGATAGCAGTAAACTGTTCCATATTGGGTGGCGCACTATTTATGCAAGAACGACAATATGCTACAATAGGTCAAGCCACATCTTTTGGATTGGGCTCAGGACTAGGATGGCTGTTGGCAATCGTAGCTCTTGCCGCCATACGGGAGAAATTGAGATATTCAAATATTCCAGCACCACTAAGAGGACTTGGAATCACATTTATAGTAACCGGTTTGATGGGTATCGCCTTCATGTCGTTTATGGGAATAGAATTATAAAAATAAACCATTAAAAAATTTGTAATATGGGTACTACCATTATTGCCACAATCGTAGTTTTTTTAGTAATCGTGCTGCTTCTCGTATCACTATTGCTATTCGCTAAGTATAAGCTATCCCCTTCAGGAACGATCAAAATCGTTGTTAATGGAGAAAAAACACTAGAAGTAAATGGGGGAGACACCCTATTGACCACCTTAAGTAATAACGGAATATTTCTACCCTCAGCTTGTGGTGGCGGTGGAACGTGTATTCAATGTGAATGCCAAGTTTTAAGTGGGGGAGGGTCAATACTGCCAACAGAAGAACCACATTTTTCACGTAAAGAAATTGCCGAAAACTATAGACTCGGATGCCAAGTGAAGGTAAAAGAGGATATGGAGATAAAGATACCTGAGGAGATATTTGGAATTAAAAAATGGCAAGCCAAAGTTGTATCTAACTACAATGTAGCTTCTTTTATCAAAGAGTTTATCGTGGAGATACCAGAAGATATGGACTACAAGGCAGGAGGATATATCCAGATTGAAATTCCTGATTGTGAAATAAAATTCAGTGACATCGAGATAGTAGCCCATCCAGAAGATCATCCAGGAGAACCTGATAAATTCAAGCAAGAGTGGGATAAGTTTGGTCTGTGGCCTTTGGTGATGAAAAATGATGAAGAAGTAGTTAGAGCTTATTCAATGGCAAGCTATCCAGCAGAAGGACGTAAAATCATGCTCAATGTTCGTATAGCCACGCCACCATGGGATAGAGCGAAGAACGCTTGGATGGATGTCAATCCGGGAATAGCATCATCGTATATCTTCTCAAGAAAGATAGGAGATATGGTGACCATTTCAGGCCCTTATGGAGAGTTTTTTATCAAGGACTCTGAAAGTGAAATGCTATACGTCGGTGGTGGTGCCGGAATGGCGCCTATGAGGTCACATCTCTATGAACTATTTAAGACGCTTAAGACAGGTCGTAAAGTGACTTATTGGTATGGTGGTAGATCTCGTAGAGAATTGTTCTACCTTGAGCATTTTAGATCGTTAGAAAGAGATTTTCCTAATTTCAAATTCTTTATCGTGTTGTCAGAACCGTTACCTGAAGATAATTGGGTCGAGAAGACAGATGTAAATGATGAGAAAGGAGACGGATTTAAAGGATTTGTGCACCAAGCAGTGATCGATCAGTATTTGAGTAAGCATGAAGCCCCGGAGGATATAGAATTCTACTTCTGTGGCCCACCGTTGATGAATCAAGCCGTATTGAAGATGTGTGACGATTGGGGAGTGCCTGAAGAGAATGTAGCATTTGATGATTTTGGAGGCTAATACTCAACGAATCAGTGGGGTAATAGGGGATGAGAAAAGATAGTTGTTTTTTTATCAAAAAAAGTTTTGCTCGAAGCAAATTTTATTTAGCTTTGCAACCCAATAAGAAATTGGTCTGGTAGTTCAGTTGGTTAGAATACCTGCCTGTCACGCAGGGGGTCGCGAGTTCGAGTCTCGTCCAGACCGCCAACAAAAAAACCCTTCAAACGAAGGGTTTTTTTTTGTTTTTAAGTTTGGGAGAGGGTTTTGCATTTGTATACGTTTATCTTGTGTTTGTAAGTGGATATAAAATGTTTATCTAGGATCTAATCACCCATTTCACGGTGTTACCGGTGTTTTGAGCGTTAGTAATGAAAGTGTTATTGATTTTTGGTGCATCGCGCTATGGGATATTGTGGATTTGGGTGTTTGTTTTATTTGTAACTTGCGGACTTAAGAGATATAACTGCCATTGTGGTTATACAGTTGTTGGTAGCAATGAGGCACAGAACGAAAATCGAAATTTAATTTTAAATGCAAGAAGAAGATAACTATTTAGCAAACCATTACATACACAAAAGTAATTGGTTAAGAGCTGCTGTTTTAGGAGCGAATGACGGCATATTGTCTACTGCGAGTATTGCTATTGGGATAGCTGCTGCAAGTACAACACGAGAACCAATTATTTTAGCAACAGTTGCAGGATTGGTTGCAGGTGCTTTATCTATGGCAGCGGGAGAATATGTTTCTGTTAGTTCACAAACAGACATTGAAAATGCAGATATTGAAAGAGAAAAACAAGAGTTGGAAGATATGCCTGAAATTGAACTTCAACGACTTGCCGAAATATATGAAAAAAGAGGATTAAAGAAGGAAACGGCATTGACGGTAGCGAAGGAATTAACAGAATATGATGCATTAGGTGCTCACGTTAGAGATGAACTTGGAATTAATGAAATTAGTGAAGCAAAACCATTTCAAGCAGCCTTTGCCTCAGGAACAGCATTTATTGTTGGAGGCGTTTTGCCATTATTGGTTGTTTTATTTTCGAC
>JAJRRH010000115.1 GCA_024279715.1 Bacteroidota bacterium | reverse complement strand
TTTGATGTCATATTTCTCATGGTCATTGACGCCAGAAATGTTTAGGACACAATAGTAGAGTCGATTCTGGTAGGGTACAGGGGAGTATTCACTTTCATCGGTATTTAGATTGTTTAGTGGAGTGACCACTAAATCTTTAACATCATATTGCCAAATCATGAATTTCTCTATATCATAGGTTAAGCTATCTCTTGCTGAGCTGCTCAATATTGATTTGTTCTCTTCAACAAGGTCATACGCTGTGGAAATTTGATTATCGAAGGTCAATGCTTGATAATAGTTCAACAATGCAGACGGTAGATTTGGCTGTTCATCAAACAGTAGTCTCGATATCTCTAGGGCACGTTCATTATTGCCAGTTTGCAATAGAGCTCTGGTTAGTAATACCACATCCTCTTTTTCCAAATGCTTGGCTTGATAATGTGTTATCACGTCCTCATAACGTCCTTCTTCAAAAAGTCTGAAGGCCTTATTGTCTTGTGAATGGAGGTTAACCATTAAAGATAAGAGGAGGAGAATTAATAAAAATCTCTTAGTCATAAAATACTTTGACATGTTGAAAGACTTACAGTGTCTATTGTTTTAAGTTGCGTTGTAGTTTTCGTTTGTTTTTTTAAAGACACATCGCAATGTGGTCGATAAAAAAGTCAAGATAGGTTAAGTATAGGAAGATGAAGTAGGTTAAATTAATAATAACCTAACAGATTTGTGTTAATTTTTTTTGTTTGAGAATCGAGACAAATTGACCACGTCATTTATTGGTAAATTGTGGTATATGTTTTGAAAAAGTTGCTCAGAATAATAAGGCGATAGCATAATACCCTTTGCACCTAGACCATTGAGAAGATATAAGGAGTGATGGTCAGTGGATTGCCCAATTACTGGTCTTCTGTCCTTAGAAGAAGGTCTTACGCCAGCCTTGTGATCCACTACGTCAATTGGTAAGTGGATAATAGTCTTTAATTTAGTAAGTAAGGTTTCTCTAGCTTCTGCACTTGGTTTTTCATTTAAATTATTCCAATCGTAGGTGCTACCAATATGGTATAGATTATCTCCTAGCGGCAAGATATAGATGCTTGATTTTATGACATGTTCTAAGTCTAATCCTGGAATCCTTACCACTAAATTCTCCCCTTTTACAGGCTTCATTTCTATGGTTGAAAAAAACGGATTGTCTTTAACTTTATAGCCTTCACAAAATATAACACTTGTGTATGGCGTATCATTATAGCGGCATAGCTCTTTCTCAAAGATTAGTTTTTCATAATCGAACCGCTCATGAATGATGTGTTCTGAAAAGAATGATTTAGAGCCATTTAACAAGTGGTCTAGATTCACTTTGCCAGCATTTTTAACCATGCCATATCCATATTTAGCGACAATTTTATCATTCACTATATGGGAGGGGATGATGTCTCCAACGTACTCAATATAATCTTCTTGATCTTTTTTGTTTAGCCATTGCTCTAGCTCTGAGGGTTGTGCTATCTTTCGATAATTATTTATGGATTGAATAATATCTAGTCCAAGTGTCTGTTCTACCTCTGAGTAAAACCGTTTAGCAAATGGAAGAAGATTGTCAATGTCCCATGACTTCAAAAGACGTTTTAGTACAAGAGGATTATACATGCCACCAGCTGCCACACTCGAAGAGGTTTTGTGGCCATCGTCTATAATCGTAAAAGGCACTGAATGATTGTATAGTGTGTGTGCCATCACCGTTCCAGCAATGCCTTGCCCTACGATCAGAACCTCATTTCTAGTCATTGTATACTGAATCATCTCCTTCAAATCCGGAGTATTCAGCCAAGTCGTCATCAAGGTTTAGAATTTCATCATCGTCATCATGTGCTCGCATTCGAGCTTCTTTCCTACCATCACTTATGAGTGCATATGTCATTATTAGACTTGTAGCGATGATGGTGAATAGTAATATTCCTGTATCGAAGTTTTCATTGGCATATTTTGTCGGAAGAATAGCAAAGAACAGGAGAATCGTGATTAACCCACGGGGAGAAAGATATAAAAGCGGTATGATAGATTCGGGCTTGAATAACTTCAACACCAGCAAGCGGACAATTATCATGGAAGCAACTATTATAGCGCTTACCATCATCACCTGTAAGTTCATAAGGCTGGAAAGAGCTATAGTCATACCAAAGATTACAAAGAAGAAAGTTCTAATCACAAATGCAGACTCCAGCGTCAGAATATGAAAATCCCTAAGCAAAGGAATTAGGTTGTCTTTGTTTATTAATTTCTTTAACCCCTTTCGGAAAAAAAGTTCATGGTTGTTAAGCATCAATCCAAATACAAGAATCAAAACAAGCGAAGAGAAATGCAAGAGTTTGCCAATAGCATACAATAACATCAGTATCGCTATCACGAGAAATAATTTTATATGTGTTGTTATCTTTTGGAATACCCACACCAATAAATAGCTGATTAACAGCGATGCCACAATGGTGATGAAGATATTTGTTCCCACAGTAAAAAATACATCTTTAGCACTGCCAGTCCCTTCATCGCCAACGACAAAGAAAAAAAACATGATACCGAGTATGTCCGAGAATGTACTTTCGTAGATCATGAATTCTTTGTTGTCTTCTTTCAATCCACCCACGCTAGGTATTATAATAGCACTGCTCATAATCGATAATGGGATGGCATATACCAAGGCAGTTAAAAAATCTGGAAACATCAAAACATGCAGTATATAAGCTACGGCAAAGGATGTGATGAGAAGACTTAATAATGCAATAATGAAGGAACGCCATATTACTGGCCATTTCTCTTTGGAGAGTTTCAAGTCAAGGGCTGCCTCTAGCACGATTAAGATTAACCCAATAGTGCCAATAATCGGGAGGATCTTGTATTCACTTATCTTTTCTTGTATGCCAGTGATACCATATAAATCTAATCCATATTTCACCAAAATACCCAACACCAATAGCATTAAGACACTCGGAATGTTGGTTTTCTTGGCTAGTATGTTGAAGAAATAGGATAAGATAATCATTACCGCCATGGCAATAATCAGATAGTAATCCAGATGTGGAATAAGAGTCATGCTTAGTAGTCTTTTTCATCATCGCTTTCTACTGCGACAGATGTTTTTTTTGCCAAATATAGCATACTTCTTTTATGAATGGTTGAACATAACGGGGTTAATACATTGGATTGCATGTCAATCATCCCGAAATCAGAGGAATAGAAAGTTTCAGATATTTTTTTTCCTTCAAGTATTTCTCCTGAGGTGTTTAGTATGTTATAGTGCAAAGTGGCGGTATATTGCTTTTCTTCCGCATCTTCAGCTTTCATGAGGTCTAATTCTGTTAGAACTACAATGATGCTTGCTCGATATTCCGTAGAGATGAATGTCTGGATTTCCTCATTCTTTAGCGTACCTGCCATGTATCGATCTTGGTATATTGGCTTCTTACGAATTTGACCATTGACGATTTCTGTTTCAAAACCTTTCTCCTTTTTATTCACCTTTGAGAATAGTTTTTTCTTATCCGATTTAGCAAGTGCAGGATCGATTATCTCATGGTATCCGTAGGAAAGATGGTGTTGAATGTAGGATAGGTTGGAAGCATCTTCGTTTTGTAAGAGTGTGATGCTATTGCAAATAATAGCAGTGGAGTCTGCATATTGATTAGATAATTCTTTGGATAGAAAATCTGAAATTTGCGATCGTATTTCTAAGATATTTTTATCAGGATTATTATTGCTAAGGCCTCGGTCTATTTGTGATAATAGAAATTGAGACTTGAATGGGATGACAAGAACTATGTTTTCGGAGGATATGCTATCCTTTTGTAAAGCATTCGTGAAATCTTGTGCGTATAGACTATTTGAAAGGCAAAATAACAGGAAAAATGACAGATATTTCATAGGCTAATTACTCCTCCGAAGTTATGGTCAAATCCCTTAGACCCACAATGGCATCTATATTTTTTTAACCCAAAATATGTTCATTACTAAATGCAGAAAATCAATTAGCGATTCATCCACCACTTGAAAATGTCATTGCCATTGGCGTATAACATGAGGCCTAGTAGAAGGATGATGCCAAATAGTTGAGCATATTCCATAAATTTCTCATTAGGCGTCCTTCCAGTAACCATTTCATAGAGAAGGAACATCACATGTCCGCCATCCAGAGCGGGAATAGGGAGCAGATTCATAAATGCCAATATGATAGATAAGAATGCCGTGGAATTCCAGAATACCTCCCAATCCCAATGAGTAGCAAACATCTTGGATATGCCACCAAAGCCACTTAATCCTTTGTATGCTCCTGAACTTGGCTTGAATATCAAAGCAAACCCTTTGACATAACTTGTGAGTTTGTCCGTCATCTTATGCCATCCAGCAGGGAAAGACTCAAGAAAACCATATTCTACAGTTTTGAAATCGTACAAATTGCTTTTTCTCATGGCGGTTAATCCATACCTGAAAGTTACAATGCCAATTTTCCCACTGTCATTCACAGTGACAGGTATTTGTTCTTTAACGCCTTTTCGTATGACTTCCAAGCTAACCGTCTTGCCGCTATGTGATTTTAATTGTTCACTTACTTGGTCAAAATATTTTGTCTCTACCCCGTTAATAGCTACCACAGAGTCATTGACCATCAGTCCACTTGTGGCATTGTGAGAGCTATCAGGAATCTCCCCAATGACAAACGGAAATCGTGGATAGAAGAAGAACGAGCTTTTATTCTGGTCAGATAATTGACCAAGTATGTCCTCAGGGACTTCAATGGTAACTTGCTCTCCGTTTCTTTCTACTAGGGCTGACTTGGAAAAGATAAGTTGTTCCATCAACCCCCCAAACATGAGGTCTTCATTGCCTCCTATACTGATGATTTTATCCCCATTGGCAAAACCAATTTCTCTTGCCATTTCATTATTAATCATCAATCCATCCGTAATGTTTTTGACAGGTAGCGTCTGCTCGCCATAGCTGAAAAGAATCATGGCATAGATGATGAACCCGGTGATGATATTGACGATGACTCCGCCAAGCATAATTATGAGTCTTTGCCAGGCAGGCTTGGATCTGAACTCCCAAGGCTGAGGTTCTTGTGCCATCTGCTCTGTGTCCATACTCTCATCAATCATCCCCGATATCTTGACGTATCCACCAAGGGGTAGCCACCCAATCCCATATTCCGTTTCGCCAACCTTCTTTTTGAAAAGTGAAAACCATGGATTGAAAAACAGATAAAACTTCTCTACTCTAGTCTTAAAATATTTTGCTGCAAAGAAATGCCCCCCTTCATGAAGTACCACAAGGATGGATAGACTAAGTAGCAATTGACCAATTCGAATAAAAGTTTCCATAGAGAATTATTTAGCGTGCAAATTAAAGGAATAATTTTGAGGTAGGCTCATGTTGTGTGTGATTACTGTTAACAGATTGTTCTGTGTTATAAGATAACTGTAAAAGCTATTCTATTTTACTCTGTTTTTTAATAAGTGCTTTCAGTCGCTCTGTCGTGTTGTCCATGTCCTGTATATCTACAAAGTCTCCACCTCCAGCAGCAGTGAGTTCTTTCATTTTCTTTGTCGCAAATTCAGAACTTTTTAATGAAATCACCGATAAATTATATCCTTTAGAAGATTGTCGAGCAATAAGTTTTGCCAGCTTATCATCGTTTTTATTGAATGCACCATCTGTAGCTATATAGATATGATTGTTCCCATTTTTAATTTCATGCTTTTTAGCGATAGCATAGGCTTTTTTGATTCCTTTTCCACCTGCTGTTGTGCCTTTCCCATCTATATTTGCTATGATGGACTTAATCGTTTCTTTGTCCCCCATATTATGACCTTCTATGAGTATTTCTGTTTTGGAAGCATAAGTAATCAACGATATTACATCATTGTCTCGCATCATATCGGTAAGGGAGAGTAGTGCTTTTTTTAATAGATCCAATCTGTCTTCTTTTTTCATTGAGGTGGATACATCCATCAGAAATACAATATTGTTAGGCGCATATTCTCTCTTTGAAAATTCTGTATTTTCATCTTCGTCTATTTCTAGCTCCTCTTGGACAGCCACTTCTTCTTGCACATCATCTTCCTCTTCGATGATTACCTCTTCATTTTCCGTCTCTGTTATAATGGGGTCTGGAATGGTTTCAATAGGTACTTTTTCACTGGTTTCCTCAATAGCTACTGTAGCCTCCAATGGTTCTAGGTAAAAGACAAATTCATTATTCCTAGCGTTCACGTATGAGCTAGAATCAAAGTCCAAGTAGTTCTCTGCTTCAACGTGCATGAAGTAAAAAGAAAGTGGGATAGACTCCTTGATCCAACCTTTTTTGTCGCATTCGAGTTCATACACAAAGGATTGGTTGTTGCTGATCGTGATAATAGCATTCGAGATAGGTTCTTTTGTACTCTTGTCAAGAACTCTGAAGGTCGTTTCAAAACTTCTGATACTGCTAGTTCTATCAAAATCAGGGCAGGGCGTGTAATCTCGATGGGTATATTTGACGTGCGCTACAATCTTCAATTCTATGGTTTCATTATCAAAAAACAATTGAAGGGGTATTTTCCTCTTGCCTTTTTCTTTGGGATTGAACTGAATACGAATCTTAGAAGTGCCACTGCCTGGTGTAATCATGTTTGAGAATTTGAATTCAAACTCATTGTCAGGGTTGGAGACTCGAAGCAGACGGCTGTCTTTAGAACCCTTATTAGTGACTTCTAATTCAAACCATAATTTGCTATCTTCCTCTACGATGCCAAAATCATGTTTGTATTCACTAATAGAAATTTGAGCGACTGAGTAAAAGCTACTTAGAAGGGAAAAAATGAAAAATACAAATCTCAATTTCATAGGTATATAAACTTCATAGGCACGAAAGTATTGCATAATTCAAGTGTAAAAACGAATAATCGGATAGATTACAAACAAGAGTCGTTCCAGAATGTTGTAGCCAGTTCTATGGATTTGAAAATCTATCGGGCAGCAAGGTTTTAGTCGTTGATAATCAATAGATTTTGCAGGGGGAATGACATTTGTTTGGGGTAAAAGTGTGGGTCAAGAGTCAAAACTCAAAACCCACACTCAAAACTGTCTTGTGGAGCCTAGGGGAGTCGAACCCCTGACCTCTACACTGCCAGTGTAGCGCTCTAGCCAACTGAGCTAAGGCCCCGTTTCCCACCTTTTTATTAATGGGTCGGCAAAACTAGTATAATTTTTCTCATTGAACTGCATTTATACGTGAAAATCCTAGTTGAAGTTTATAGGAAAGGTGTTTGTGATTCGGTGAAAAAGAGATAATTTTTTCGGGTTAATTGTAAAATAACAGGTGTCGGATCTAAAAATTTATGGATGATTTGAGAGTGAAATCTCGTCTATATCAACTATGAAAGATGCTGTTCTTGCTAAAAAATGTTGTTTAAGTGCCGTATACCAAAAAGAAGAACGTTTTTTATCGTGCCAAAGCGACAGTTTGTCTAAAATTAACAATTAATTAGTAAAATAGTTTTTGAGAAGTGCATTTTTGTAATCAATATGTACCTACATTTGCACTCGAAAATAAATAACTATATAAAGATGAACAGAATTAAAGTATTAACGTTAGCAATGCTAGCAGCAGCAGTAGTGTTTACAAGTTGTAAGAAAGATGAAGATGATCCGTTTGTGACTCCTCCATCAGGACCAACATTGACATTGAACCCTGAGAGTGTTACAGGATGGATAGGTGATCTAGTGAATATAGATTACACTATAGCCACTTCTTCAGCAAACGAAATCGTAAGTATCGATATCTCTACTAATGAGACTCAAATAGCAGATATGTTTTTGTCAGGTGATGAATTAGATGATAATTATGTCGATTCTACATTTACTTTCATAATGCCTGCTGGTGAAACAGGTAATGAATGGGAAGATGGGCAGTTTTTTACCGTTACATTTATTGCTACACATGAAGTAGAAGGTACGCAATATACTACTACCAAAACGGTTGAGGTGACTTATGATTCGCCAGAAACACCGTTGACTGAAGAGCATGATGGTGTTTTGTTTCATATCTTAGGAACTGGTCAAGGTGCTTGGGATTTGGTGAACAATGCAGGAGTATCCTCTGGTGGTGCTGACGCTGACAAAGACATGATTCATGTTACCGATGGTGAAGCAGATACCTTTAACCCTGTTTGGGAAACTGGCGCTGGAAATGAAACCATGTATGTATTGGCAGATGCGTTTGACTATGATAATGCGACTATGGAAGCGACAGCAGCAGCTTATGCAGCAGGGACTCCTTCTTCAACAGTTACTTTCGCTGAAGGGGAAGTATATGTTGCAATGCTGAGAGGTGTTGATGGAGATTACGCAGTAATTAAAGTAGGAGCAATCACAATGGTAGAATTCAGCAATGAAGACAACATGATGTTTACGTATAAAAAATAAGCTCAGAAATTAGTTTTTTGAAAAAGCACAACCGTTTCGGTTGTGCTTTTTTTTTGGAATTGATTTTATGCTAGTCCACAAAGATGCAGAAGATATTAAGAAGTTTTAAGAATGTATATTGCACAATAGGACGCAAAGCCTACAAAGCTTGAGTTTTGCATAGCTGCCGGATTACATTGGAAACGTTCCATAGGATACCAACTCTCAAGAAAACAAAAACGAAAAAAGAGAAGAAAATCAGAAAAAGAACAGACTATTAAACAATAATTCAACAATAGAAAGGCTTACTCAATCATAACGCCCATTTTTCCGATGATTGGAATCTTGGTAAAATTCTTTTCAGAAATAGACTCTGCCGGAAAGATATACTTCTTGTCATACATCAATTTGTCCTCGAAGAAGCTCACCCAAAACTGATTGAATAACCCAAAGACATCCTCCATCATGGGTTCTATCTTCTTGAATGATTTACTGGGTACTTCGTCCAAGAAGTGACGAAGCATCGATGTGTTTACTTGCTGCTTATCTCTCTGTCCATATCCATTGGTTGATACCAAGACGCCCTCTATGTCTACATCTTTATTATTTATGAGATAAGCGTTCCATTCCTCTACGCCCTCGGCATTAGCTTCTTTAATTATCGCGAGTATTATTCCTGATACAGGCCTGGTAATTAATGCATCTTTCATTGTTCTTTACAAATGTTTAGGGCATCTTCAATGTACACATATACATCCACGGGTAGATTGTTCTTTATCGCTTTAGATCGCTTATGTCCAAGTCTGGTGACGACCATGCTTTTCTCTGGTATAGTGATGATGTATTGACCAAGTATACCTCTGAACATCGAGAATTTCAAACCTTTATATTCACCAAGCCACATTTGATAACCATAGTGATCTATTAACGTGTGCGTCGGGTCATCTAATACTACTGGCGTGACCGTTTCTTCTAACCATTTGCTTGGAATAAGTTGATTGCCTTTCCAGTTGCCTTTGTGCAATACCAACTCTCCGAATCGAGAAAAATCTCGTGCATCGGTATAAAAACAACAATAGGCTTTCTCAAATCCACCTTCTTCGTCGGTGCTCCATAGTGCGGTATTCTTTGCACCCATAGGTTTCCAAAGCTTGTCCTCGACATATTGGTGGATGCTCTCTCCCGTAGCTCGTTCTAATATGATTGCTAACAATAATGTATTGCCACCAAGATATTGCCATTTAGTACCAGGTGTTCCCTCTACTTCAAACGCCAATGTTTTTTCTATCAAGTCATCTCCATAATATGCTTTGGCCATAAAGCCAAAAGGATTGCCATAACTCTCATCAAAGGCGATGTTGGACTTCATTTGTAGCAGTTGTTCGATGGTTACTCCTTCATTCGGTCCTCCTTTGAATTCTTCGATAAAGTCAGAAGCCTTTTGTTTTATTGAAGATATTTTCCCTTCTTCAATAGCTATGCCGATGGTCATTGCTACAATGGACTTAGCGACGGAGAAAGAATTAGATTTTGAGTTCTCATCATAGTCTTCCCAGTATTTTTCAAATACTATCTCCCCATTTTTAATGACTAAATATGCGACAGAACTATTCTCCTTGTGTAGTGCTAGTCCTTCGGCGCTAATCTGCCCACTATTATACGAGTCGCTCATTGGCCATTCGTCCACTGCTCCTGCCTTGATTTCAAGATTGTGAAAATCACCATAGTCGTCAATGTCTGGACCAGTTTTTCCTTTAAGGTAAGTCTTGGGAATGCCAGAAAGGAGATGGTAATTGCCCGTGATGTATAAGCCGATTGCACCTATAAGAAGCAAAGCAATAAGTCCAAGGAATAGTTTTTTGATGAATTTCATTTGTTATTTTTGATAGTCGTTTTAAAGGGAAATAAAGGTAGTAATATTTATTGAGGTATTATTGGAATTGGAGCAAAGTGTATTTTTCCAAATTGTAAAGAAAATGGAACGTCCTTTTTGAGAATAGAAATTTGAGACGTATCGAGCGAACAAAGTTCGGCGTTGAATAATTGTTTAGAATATCTTTGGGTTGCATCTTGATATCCTTCAAGTATGGAGTAGATGATATTAGAAAGTATTTGAGGGTCGCATCCTTTCGACCAAATTAGTATTATTTTTGAAGACTCAAGGTTTGTTCTAATTTTTTCTTTATTAAAGTAATAGTCATGAATTTTATCGCCTATAATTTTATGGATGGGAGTATTGTCTTTTACAAATTCACTTTGTATTAAAATTTGATTGCTCTTGTTAACGAGAATGCTTAGGTTAGAAATCATTCTGACTTCCGTCACGATGTAAGAAGGATTGGGTGTTGATATTTCTATTGGGATAGAATAGCTTGAATATCCATTTGCTTTTCGGGATAAATCATACCATATCCTTAGGTAAATATCCGAAGAAAGAGAATCTGCTTGCACAAAAGACTCGAATAGTTGATAGGTAGAATCTGAGCTTTGTGAAAGGTCAACTGGCATGATTGGGGAAGATTAATCCACCGAAATTAAGTAAAGAAAATTATCGCAGTATTGCTCTTGATTTTTACTTTCTATTGGTAAGTCTTGATTGCAAGACGTGATATAAAATAGAAAACCAAGAAGTAAAAAAATACGATATATTGAGGATGATTTACAGATAGTCCTAATACACATTATTGGTATAATATTTTGAAAACACCTGTGTCTCCAATCCGTGCAAAGTACAATCCTTTTGCGATACTATTCTGTGGTGTCCAATGGTAATAAGTTTGTCCATTCTTGGCGGTTGGGCGTAATGTAGCTATCGTCTTTCCCAGTAGGTTAATGATCACCATAGATGAGTGGAGTGTCTCATCAAAACGGAGGCTGATTTTATTTGAAAATGGATTTGGATATATAACAGGCTTTGATGATTCATAATCTGATATTCCTGTAACATCATTTTCGTACAAGAACACCAAATCTGCCAATTCATCTATCAATGTCAAATCCATTGTCCCATCATTATTTCTGTCATGAAAAATAGCACAACTGCCCGCATTGGTCGCAGGATAAGAGATGGGGTTGATAAATAAACCGTTGCCATCGTTTTCAAATAGGGTGTAGTCAGCGCCTGAGTAATTGCTCGTAATCATATCCAAATCACCATCGCCATCAAGATCACCGAGATCTATAGCTAATGGAAAATTCCCAGTAGAGTAGGTGAAAGACTCCAAAAAACCTCCTTCTCCGTCGCCAAAATGAACAGAACAGTTGTTGCCCGTAGAGTTGGCAGAGACGACATCTACGTGCCCATCATTATTTACATCCCCGATAGTAATCATCCATGATTGCCCCGAAACTGAGGTCGTCGATCCTAGCGAAAAATTTCCAAACCCATCGTTGATTAACACTGAAATTTCACTTCCTGAATAAGCACCTACAAACAAATCCATTATGCCATCTTCATTGGCGTCAGCAATAGCGATGGCTGTTTCCCCATCTGATACACCAGGTATAGTATTGATGGTGTTAAAGATGCCAAACCCATCATTGGTGAGCAAACTTATATTACTGTCATCTCTATTGGCAGTCACGATGTCCATGTGTCCATCTGCTTCTAGATCCATCACTGCAAGCCCTCTTACACCTTGCCCTACTTCGTAGCCCACTTCAGGGCTGAATGCCCCATCACCATCCCCCATCATGACGCTCACAATATTAGATTGCACGTGCGATACAGCAATGTCTATTTCTCCATCATGATTGAAGTCAGCACCCTCACTCGGACTCGGTTTATACCCCAAGGGCATTTCATAGATGACAAAATTATCATATCCGCCATCCCCATCATTTAATAATACTCTGATGTCATTGGCATACTCGTTCACTACTGCTAGATCACTGAATCCATCATTGTTGAGGTCGCCAGCATACGCGCCATAACACTGAATAAACTCTTCTCCTTCGACCCTCATTTCTATCTCTTGGATTAGTGAAAGGTTGAGCAGGGCAGGCTCTGTTTTTATCCAGAATGAAAAGGCATGCCCATGATTTAAATTTTGCGAATTGGGGGTGCTAATATTTGTGCTCAAATTCACAGTAACCATTTCGCCAGCGATAAATTCTCCTTCAGGAATAAAAATGATGGTGTGAAAGTCCTCGCTAAAATCATAATTGCCCGTCATCGGGCCGGACCATCTTCCGAATACCTGGAAGTTTAATTCACCAAATGAAAACGGACTTATTTCATCTGAAAAGGTAATTTCGATAGATTGATTAATAGATGAAGTTAATGTTTGAGAGATAGGTGTGGTGCTTGTCACGCTCAATTGCGCTTGGAGGATAAAACCCAAACAGGTAAAAACAAATACTAATAACTTCTTCATTCGGATAATAATTCTTTGTGTATTCCCAGCAAGATACTAAAATTGACCCAATACCCTGAATTATGCGCCCAGTTATTTCTTTACCCTACGAATTCATTAAGTCTTCAATCTCGTCCGCTTCAATAGGAATATTTCGCATCAAATTAAAGGGCTCGCCATTTTCTTGCACAATTACATCGTCCTCCAGTCGAATCCCCAGACTCTCTTCTTGGATATAAATACCAGGCTCTACCGTAAATGCATTGCCAGCTTGTATCGGTTCAGTCCATAAGCCTAAGTCGTGGGTGTCCAGACCTATAAAGTGTGACGTGCCATGCATAAAGTATTTTTTATAGGCAGGCCATTTAGGGTCTTGATTGCGAATGTCTTCCATGGTAATAAGTCCAAGGTCTACCAATTCTTTTTCCATTATAAGGCCTACATTGGTATGGTATTCGGCAAGCATCGTTCCTGGAACAAGAAGTTTTGTAGCTGCTTTTTTTACACGCAATACCGCATTATAAACATCTCTTTGTCGGGCAGTGAATTTACCGTTAATAGGTACGCAACGGGTCAAGTCAGAAGCGTAATTGGCGTATTCCGCCCCAAAGTCCATCAGTATCACATCCCCATCCTTACATTCTTTATTGTTTTCAATATAATGGAGGACGCATGCCGAAAATCCCGACCCTAATATAGGAGTGTAGGCAAATCCTTTAGAACGATTATTTAAAAACTCGTGCATCAGCTCCGCTTCTATTTGATACTCCATTACTCCAGGTTTTATGAAGGGTAGGATTCGTCGTACACCTTTTTCGGTGATGTCACATGCTCGCTGCATTAAGTCTATCTCGACACGGTGTTTTACTGAACGTATTCTGTGCATGATAGGAGCAGAGCGCAGGTAGGTATGTGCAGGGTATTTTTCCTTGCAATAGCAGATGAATCTGTCTTCACGAGTTTGAGCTTCGGTATTTGCTCTAGTATGCTCGTTGGTGTTTAAGTACACATTTTTAGCTTCACTCATCAAGGTGTTGAGTATGCTTTCAAATTTATCCAGCCAATATATTGTGCGGATACCAGATACTTCAAAGGCACTCTTCTCTGATAGTTTTTCTCCCTCCCATATAGCAATGGTCGGACTCGTTTTTTTAAGAAAAAGAATCTCACGGTGCTTTGGGTCATGACAATCCGGAAAAATCAACAGAATACTCTCTTCTTGATCTACCCCCGAAAGATGAAAAATATCTCGATGCTGCACAAACGGCATTGTACTATCCGCACTAATGGTAATGATGTCATTGGAATTGAAAATAGCCAAAGACTTCTCTTTCATCTCTTTTGTAAACCTCGATCGGTTATGGATAAATAATTCAGAACTTATTCTTTCATACTTCATGTCTAAATGCCTTAATGTTTTGTTGCGTAAAAGTATTAAATATTAACCGTAAGCAAAAGGAATAATTCAATGAAAGTCAATTGGACTAATAACTGTAACTGTATTACCGCATTAGAGGTTCAGAAGTTTGTATTTGTTCTGATAGGTCGGTTTATAAAAAAAGACTAAAAAGTTTTTTTTACATAATAACAGGGTTACATTTGCGATTGAAAATACAAACAGTATGACCTCATTAGCAAGAAAATTCGTTATGGCTCTTTCGGGCCTATTTCTCATCACTTTTATCACGATTCATTTATTGATTAATTCGTTTAGTCTTGGTCTTTGGTGGGATGGTGAACAGTTATTCAATCAAGGCTCTCATTTCATGGCTACGAATCCATTGATACAGATCATGCAGTATATCCTTGCCGCTGGATTTATCATACATATTGCACTTGGTATTATTTTGACACTAAAAAACAAAGCAGCGAGGCCAACAAAATATGCGGTTAACAAACCTTCTGCCAATTCTACCATGTCTTCTAGGTCGATGATTGTAACGGGCTTGTTGGTGATGGCTTTCATCTTTTTGCATATGAAAGATTTTTTTATAAAATTGAAATTCGGTGATCCACTGCCCCATGTGAATTACACGCATGAGGGCGTAGTAGAAAGTCTTCAAAATGATTTTTCATTGCTGGACCTTTTTGCCAATCCGTTATACGTAGCTATCTATGTACTGGCATTTATCGCATTAGGCATTCATCTAAATCATGGATTTCAGTCTGCATTTCAGTCTCTAGGAGCAGCCGACAAGAAAATCACACCAACAATCAAGATGGCTGGAAAAGCATTTTCTATTTTTATTGCGGTTGGATTTTCGGCAATAGCAATTTTTCACTACATCAATTCATTGGGATAAAAAAGTATTATACTTATGGCAAAATTAGATTCAAAGGCACCTACAGGGCCAATTAAAGAACAGTGGACAAAGCATAAAAATGACATTCAACTTGTCAATCCTGCAAACAAACGAAATATTGATATAATCGTTATTGGTACAGGGCTCGCTGGTGGGTCGGCAGCCGCTTCTCTTGCAGAGATGGGGTACAATGTGAAAGCATTTGCCTACCAAGATTCTCCACGGAGAGCGCATTCTATTGCTGCACAAGGAGGGATCAATGCTTCAAAAAACTATCAAAATGATGGGGATTCAAATTATCGTTTATTCTATGACACCGTAAAAGGAGGTGATTATCGTTCGAGAGAGTCTAACGTATATCGTCTGGCTGAAGTGTCGGGTAATATCATCGATCAATGTGTCGCTCAAGGAGTCCCTTTTGCTCGTGATTATGGTGGGCTTTTGGATAATCGTTCTTTTGGTGGAGTACTCGTATCTCGTACATTCTATGCCAAAGGACAGACTGGACAACAACTTCTGCTCGGTGCTTATTCAGCCATGAATAGACAAATAGCCAAAGGCAAAATCCAAATGTACAATCGACATGAAATGCTAGAATTAGTTATAGTCGATGGCAAGGCAAGAGGAATCATAGCTAGAAACCTTATAACTGGGGAGATAGAACGACACTCAGCCCATGCCGTTGTGATTGGCTCTGGCGGTTATGGCAACGTTTTTTACCTTAGTACGAATGCCATGGGATCCAATGTAACGGCCGCTTGGAGAGCACATAAGAAGGGGGCGTATTTTGCCAATCCTTGTTATACACAAATTCACCCCACTTGTATTCCAAGATCTGGTGATCATCAGTCGAAATTAACGTTGATGTCAGAGTCATTAAGAAATGATGGGCGAATATGGGTGCCTAAGTCCATGGAGGATGTGGAAGCAATAAGGTCAGGAAAGAAAAAGCCAATTGACTTGTCAGAAGAAGAAAGAGATTATTATCTCGAGAGAAGATATCCAGCTTTCGGAAATCTTGTGCCAAGAGATGTGGCCTCACGGGCAGCAAAAGAAAGATGTGATGCAGGATATGGTGTGAATGCTACGGGTGAAGCTGTATTTTTAGATTTCAAATCTGCTATCCAACGGTATGGAAAAGAAAAAGCACTCGTGGACGGTGTTCATAATCCAAGCCCAGAAAAAATTATTGAATTTGGCGCAGGTGTGATAAAGGATAAATATGGAAACCTATTTCAGATGTACAATAAGATTGTCGATACCGACCCATATACGACGCCGATGATGATATACCCTGCGGTACATTATACAATGGGTGGTCTTTGGGTCGATTATAATTTAATGACGACCATCCCAGGTTGTTATTGTATCGGTGAAGCCAACTTCTCCGATCATGGTGCCAATAGACTGGGGGCATCTGCACTTATGCAAGGACTTGCGGATGGATACTTCGTGTTGCCATATACTATTGGCGATTATTTGGCAGATGAAATACGTACTGGAGTCATTCCTACCGACAGTCCAGCTTTTGATGAAGCAGAGAAATCGGTTAAGGATAGATTGGAAAAACTTATGAGTATCAATGGATCAAGATCTGTCGATACTTTCCATAAAGAATTAGGAAAATACATGTGGAATCTTGCTGGCATGGCGCGCAATGAAGCAGGGCTAAAAGAAGCCATGGTGAATATCAAAAAGCTACGGGAAGAGTTTTGGCAAGATGTGCGTATTCCAGGAGACCTTAATAGCATGAACACAGAATTAGAGAAGGCGACTAGAGTTGCGGATATGCTTGAACTTGGCGAGTTGTTTGCCAAAGATGCTTTGGAAAGAAGAGAATCTTGTGGTGGACACTTTCGAGAAGAGTCAGTAGAGCAAGATGGACCACAAAAGGGAGAAGCACTTCGTGACGATGTAAACTTTAAATTCGTCTCTGCTTGGGAATATAAAGGAGAACCGGGAGATGCGGTATTGCATAAAGAAGAGTTGGAGTTTAAAGACATTGAATTGAAAACCAGAAGTTACAAATAGAGGTTATTACGAATTTTTAAAAAAAGAAATTATGTCAGAAAAAAGAGACATGGACTTAACACTCAAGATTTGGCGACAAAAGGACGCTAAATCTGCTGGGAAATTAGAAACATTTCAAGTGAAAAATATCTCTCCAGATTCCTCTTTCTTGGAGATGATGGACGTGTTGAATGAAGATTTGGTGGCGCAAAATCAAGAGCCAGTAGCCTTTGATCATGATTGTCGAGAAGGAATTTGTGGTACATGCTCCTTGCACATCCAAGGTGAAGCTCATGGACCAGATAGAGCTGTGACTACTTGCCAACTCCATATGCGAAAATTTAAGCATGGAGAGACGATTCATATCGAACCATGGAGAGCAAAAGCTTTTCCAGTGATTAAAGATTTGATTGTGGATCGTTCAGCATTTGATCGGATACAGCAAGCAGGTGGTTTTGTATCTATACCTACTTCTGGAAATACTCAAGATGCCAATGCTATTCCTATTCCAAAAGATGATGCAGATACAGCCTTTGATTCTGCAACATGTATTGGCTGTGGCGCATGCGTAGCTTCTTGTAAAAATGCTTCAGCCATGTTGTTTGTGGCAGCAAAAGTATCTCAATTTGCCCTTCTGCCTCAAGGAAAAGTGGAGGCAAAAAGAAGGGTTTTGCACATGGTAAAACAGATGGATGAAGAAGGTTTTGGAAACTGTACCAATACCGGTGCATGCGAAGTCGAATGTCCAAAAGAAATATCTCTAGAGAATATCGCAAGAATGAACCGTGAATACCTCAATGCATCCATAAAATAATATCGTGGCAAAGCTCAAATTAGACCTGCACGATATTTATAATAAAGGGATTAAAATTGACCAAGCACTAGAGGATATTATCCAAGAAGCGATAGATCGAAAAATAAAATTGGTAGAGATAATTCCCGGTAAAGGATCGGGGCAGCTCAAGAAAAAAGTAATACGGTTTTTACAACAAAAACACATCAAAAATAAATACCATCGAATAGATAAAGACAGTAAAAACTTTGGTCGATTATTCGTGCACTTTAAATTTTAAAATGGATTGTGAGATAGATTCTTTGGGAATCAGTATCAAACCAGTTAGTGCTACTCTTTGGGGGAAGAGCTTGGTCGATTTGCTACTTTTAGATATTATAACATTAGGAATAAAAAAAATAGCGAATCAAAAATTATTGACCCGCTATTCTTTCTTTGGTGGAAATAAATCATTCATTAATCTCTTGTTTTATTTTTGTGTAACTGATATGATCTAAGCTGATATTGGCTTCTTCAAATGTGATACGAGTATCCCCTCTATATACGGTAAGGAAAGCATCCTTGTATCCTTGATTTATTAATCTAATCTTATGTTTTGCCGCTTCAAGTGGCGTGTCATAATATCCTACTACGCAACGGGTGATACCATTGGCATCTGTTACAAAATCGACATTACTTAAGCCTTGATACGCATTTACATTCTTGTTGTTGTACGCGCCTACTTGTACTCTCCAAGTTATTTTGTTTTCATCCGTAGTGAATGGTTTAGATTCTATGGACTGAATTGGTTTTATCTTTGGTTGCTCTACCGGAGTGTGATCTGGAATAGTTTCTTTAACCTCTTCGACGACTTCCGCCACAACCTCGTCAGAAGATTCTGTCATAGGCTCGTTATTGAGAGCAATAATAGGATCAATATCATAAGGTGCGCCTACAAGTTCAATCGGCTTTAGTCCCTCGTGAACAGAGACTACTCTAACAGGCTCAACTTCATCTAATGTGTACATTTCATTCTCCACCTCCGCTTGAAAAAATATCTCATTTACAGATGGAAAAGTGTCGCCTTCATCTTCATTCGGAACGTCAGTTATTGTTTCTTCAAATGTCACACGTTTTGTATCGTGACCTTGGTCAGGTTGCATTGGTATATACAACATGGCAATCTGTTCAGACATATACTTTGTATGTTCCTTATCAAATATCACCTTTCCTTTTCTGCCGTTACACTCTCCTTTTCCAATAGGCATTTCCATTACTCCATAATTGATTCCTTCTATTTTTTCAAATAGACTAATATCTGCTTTTAATGAGAAAATGAAAGGTTCATTCATTTTTGCCGCATTTATACAATCAATCTCAATATTTTTGGTAACAAAACCTTCTTTTTCGTAATAGAATCGGTATACATTTCCAGCGGGTAAAAAGAATTCATACTTGCCTTTTTTTCCCGTTTCATAAAACTCCAGTTCTTCCCCGCCTTCAAATACACGTACAGTGCATTCCGAAATGGTTTTATGGTTGTCATCTGATACTATACCACCATAAATCCTCAGAAAAACCATCTCATCCTCAATTTGAGAAAAGAGGTTAGAACTGTTCATTACAATGGATAGGACAATTAAACCTATAATGTTTATATTTCTAGTAATAGTCTTCATTTCGTTTTGTTTGTTTCCAATAACTGTCCATTTGTACGTTGCGTACTGTCTTTAGGTTACATGTCACTACAAAATATTGATTGATGTGTCAAGTGAAAAATCAAATAAATTTTATAAAATACTCTAGGTTAGACATATATAAAGAATGTTGTCCGCTTATGTTTTCACGTGTAATCTTATAAATGGTTAATGTTATTTGAATCCTCCTATGGATTGAAACAAATTTATTATCTTGTGATTTCCATATAAAAAGTCGGATATGATCAATAGCAAGTTGCCAAATACAGGTGTCACCATCTTTACAAAGATGTCGGGCATGGCAAAAAAGTACGAAGCTCTGAATTTGTCACAGGGATTTCCTGACTTTGAAGGATCAAGCGAATTACACGCTCTCGTGGGACGGTATATACAGGAAGGAAATAATCAATATGCGCCAATGCAGGGCGCATTGACTTTGCGACAAGCAATAGCCGATAAGACCAAAAAGCTATACGGCGTTGATTATAATGTAGAAAACGAAATAACCGTCACTGCAGGTGCGACTCAAGCCATTTTTACTGCTATCACTGCCTGCATCTCTAAGGATGATGAAGTCATCGTATTTGGTCCAGCGTATGATTGCTACGAACCTGCAATCCAGCTTTGTGGGGGCATCACCAAGTTTATCAATCTAGAAGCACCAGATTATAAATTGCCGTTGGATAAACTTGTTGGTCAGATATCTCATCGCACCAAGATGTTGATTATCAACAGTCCGCACAATCCCACAGGCGCTGTATTGACGCATGAAGATATGCTACAACTTCAGACTATTCTGAAAGATACCAACATCATCGTTATCAGTGATGAAGTGTATGAGCATATCATCTTTGATGGTGCTAATCATCGTAGCATTGTCTCGTATCCTGAATTGGCAAAACGAGCTTTTGTCATCTCGTCCTTTGGAAAAACATATCATATCACAGGTTGGAAAATAGGATATTGTATAGCTCCTAGAACCTTGAGGAAGGAATTTCAAAAAGTTCATCAGTTTAATGTATTCTCTTGTAATCACCCAGTGCAATTGGCATTGGCAGAATTTATGCAAAAGGAAGATGAGTACACTGGTTTATTGGCAATGTATCAGAAGAAGAGAGATGTGTTCATTAAAGGTCTTCATGGGTCTAAGTTCAAATTTGTTCCCACTACTGGCACGTATTTTCAATTACTAGATTATTCGCAAATTGATTCAATACCGGATATAGAGATGGCAGAAAAATTGGTTAAAGACTACGGTATAGCCGCTATTCCTATATCTGTTTTTTATAAGAATCCTCCAGAGGAAGATCGAATGTTGAGGTTTTGTTTTGCCAAAGGCGAGGAGACTCTTCTTCGAGCGTGTGAGATATTAAAATCAATATAATGATGGGAGTATTAAATGTAGCACTCGTTCAGACGTCTCTTTTTTGGGAAGACCCAAAGCAAAATCTATTACACTTTGATAAACTGTTGGGAGAAGTGAATACAGATACTGATCTGGTCGTATTACCCGAGATGTTTACAACAGGTTTTAGTATGAACACCAACTTGGCGCAGTATATGGATGGTGATTCCGTACAATGGATGAAAAACAAAGCAAAATCACTAAATAAATACCTCGCTGGAAGTATAATAATCAAAGAGGACAAAAACATTTACAATCGATTATTGGTAGTAAGTCCCGATGGTAAACTGACATATTACGACAAGCGTCATTTATTTAGCATGGCCAATGAAGATGAGTTGTTTACTGCAGGTAATCATCAAGTAGTAGTGGATGTTCACGGAGTGAAGATAAATTTGATGATATGCTACGATCTGCGCTTTCCTGTATGGAGTCGCAATAAGCGAAATGGCGATACCTATTCCTATGATTGTCTTCTGTATGTTGCCAATTGGCCAACAGTAAGATCCCATGTATGGAGAAATTTACTACAAGCAAGAGCTGCCGAAAACATGGCGTATGTCATAGGAGTCAACAGGGTAGGTGAAGATAAGCGAGGCAATAATTATGACGGAGATAGCATGGTCATAGATCCATGGGGTACAATCCTAGTAGAAAGTCAGAAAAAACAGGAAGAAATAGTTTATTCAAGAATAGACATGGAAGTGTTGAAGAAAGCCAGGGCAAAATTTCCTGTTGCCGATGATGCCGATAAATTCCAGTTAAGGTTATAATTCTATTTCCAATTCCCAATTGGATCGTATTATAATAGGATCCTTATGCCTATGCAATTTCTCAGCTTGGCGCTTATCAAGGTAATGCCCAGTGTCCCAAACTTGATTATGATTAGAATCGGTTAAGATATACAACGTGTAGGTGCCTGGCTCAATAAATAGAAATCTGACAGGCTCGTTACGGATGACTTTTTGTTTTTGAATAATCCCCCCATTTTTATTTTTCAATAACATCACTTCTGTCGAATCGCTGTTCGATCTGTTTATGGTAAGGCTGCCGTAGTATTCATCTGCTTGGATAGAAAAAATGACACCCGTACTGTCGCTTGCCTGACCGTATTGGTCAATGATAGCCGCACTGTCAAGAAGCAATGTGCATGTTTGTCCAGGTGTTTTTTCAAATAGAATGACTTGCGAAAAATCCTCTTCCTTTTTTATCTTCAATTCGAGATATGTGGAGTCAAGCAGAAGCTTCATCTTTGAGGTGTCTATCGTTTGAATAGGCGTAGACCATTTTAATCGTATGGTATCTCGTACGCTTGTCATGAAGGGACTAGGAGAGGAAGGCGATATCAATCTGCAATTGGTCTTATGGTCAAGAAAAAATATTGAAAAATCATCCAATCTTTCCTCTTTATCCCAAATCGTAATCTTCCACTCAGTATTTTTTTCAGGGATATTCCTAAACCATATTGATACACTATCTTTCTGCGAATTGAAAACAGAGTAGTAGTCATCATTTGACATTACGACACTATCTTTCCATAACTCTAAGTTAGTTACAGGAAGTTGAAAGGCAAGTTTTAGTTGTTGGTCTGATGGCGTTCGGTGTTGTAGTAACTCTTGTTTGTCTGGAATTTGTTTGAATACACGCAGGTTTGTCAGTTGTGCAACAGTGTCAGGCAACAAGCTTATGGTGTCATCCGAAAATCCAATATAATCTTCAGATGGGGTAAAGAAATAATCATCACTTTCGTCTTGCAGTGCTATGACTTTATAGTCTCCAGGTTTCAGATAATCCATTTGATATTGTCCTTGTTCATTTGTTTTTGTAAAATAATAAGGCTTATCTTTAAATACTACGGAGTCTGCCAAAGTGGAATATAACATAACTTTACAATTTTCGCAAGGGGTGTCGCTATCACTTCTAGTAATTTCCCCTTTTATGGATAACGAGTCTATATAGCTGCCGGTACTAAAAACAAGCAGATTGTCTTTGAGTTTGTTTCCCTCGTTGTAGTCTGCTATGGACTCTCCGAAATTGATAGAATATGTCGTGTTTTCCTGAAGTGTATCGTTGAAGGAAATGATGAGCGTGTTTCCACCTTTTAACAAAATACTAGGTTTGTTATTTAGCGGTGGTGTAATGATAATATTCCCAGAGTTTTTCAATGTCACCAATTCGTTATAGGTTATGGCTATTGACTTGGCGTGATAGTTTGTCTCCAGATGTTTTGGAAAAGACTGTATAATTTCTGGTGGTGTCACATCCTTATCACCTCCTGATGGTGTTTTCACTTGAGCGCATGAAGCGACTAAGAATAGAAAAGATATGTAAAAAAATAGTCTCAAAGGATGGATTCGATTACATTACATACTGCCTGAAATCCATCCATATCCTTTTGGTCGAAGTCATTTAACTTATCACTATCAATATCCAATACCATGACTACTTCACCATTTTTTAATATTGGAAATACCATTTCAGATTGACTTTCCGAACTGCAAGCAATATGACCTTCGAATTGATGAACATCCGGCACAAGAATAGATTTTTTTGTTTGCCAAGCAGTGCCACACACACCTTTGCCACGTTGAATACGTGTGCAAGCCACAGGCCCTTGAAAAGGACCTAGGATCAATTCATCCTTCTTAACCATATAAAAACCTACCCAAAAGAAGTTAAATGACTCTTTTATCAGTGCACAAATATTAGCGAGATTAGCAATCAAATCAGGTTCGCCTACCGTAATAGCGTTACATGAATTTGTTAATTCTTGATACAGATATTCTTTTTGTTTTGTTTCAGAAATCATTTTACAAAGATATTGCTTTTTTGATATCAAAAACTATTCCGCACTTGCGAGTACGCCCACGGACATACGTATGTCTTTTATGTTCTCTAGCGCAGCCAGTACACCTTCGATTGTGGAGCCTGATGTGATGACATCATCTACTATCAATACATGCTTATCTACGTATTCTCTTGGATCCCTGCATGAGAAAATTTTAGATACATTCTCCCACCGTTCAAAGATAGATTTTGAAGTTTGCGTATTGGTGTTTTTGCCTCTATAAAGGTTGCCAATGGAAGGACGAGCATTGGGCATACCATTGCAAATCCCCTCCGCGATGAAGTTACTTTGGTTGTATCCTCTCTGTTGGAGTTTTCTGGGATGAAGAGGTACAGGAATCACAATGTCAACATCTTTAAATCTATAGGAATTGGATAATTCTCTGCCTAGCATTTCGCCCAGATACAATCCGACATCTGTATTTCTTTTATACTTCAAGGCATGTATTAAGGACTGAATGGCGGAGGATTTGTGATAATAACATAGCGCAGTAGCTCCATCAAAATGAATTTTACCAGCAAGCTTCTCTTCCACAGGATTACACATCCTATCATGGGTGTTGGCGTAGGATAGTTCAAAAAGACAAGAGATACATATAAGCCCTTCGTTCTCTAGTAAACCACCATCGCATCCCGGACATATTTTCGGATAAAAAAGCCGCCAAGTACTCGTGAGAATACTTTTGAGCGCACTCGGTTTAGAAGCAGACATAGAATATGGTTTAGTGGTTTAGTTGCTTCAAATATAGGTAAAGTTTTGGGAATCATAAGGGTCAGGCTTCTTTTTTTGCTGTTTGTATTCTTGTACCGTGGGGTGTATGACTTTTAATTTGGAACTCTGATTCCTGTTTGGTCACCTCCTCATCTCAAAATACCATAGCGGAGCCAAAAGCCACCGCCAAAGAGAGCAACTCATAAAATCTTACCCATTGCCGGCCGTGGTGGACTAAATAATTTTGTATATTTATCATTCTATCTTTGCAATCAATGGTAGTATGAAGGTATAGTCATCTGCCAAAAGATGATAGTTAGCTCCTTGCTTGAAAGGGGTAAAAATTAAAATAAAACAAAAATTTATTTTATTAATTGAACAAACTTTTTTTCATATTGATGCTTTTAGGTTGTCTTCTTTTTAATATGAAGGGTTCGGCTCAAACTAACCTTGTGCCTAATCCTAGTTTTGAGGAGTTGGATAGTTGCTGGACTATAGGATCTTTTAGTGAGACGGGAATAATTGACTGGTATAATCCGGGAGGAGGTACTAGTGATATGTTTAATGCCTGTCATATAGATGGACTTGGTGTTCCTGTTAATTTATTAGGATGGCAAGAGGCGAGGACTGGTGTTGGTTATGCGGGGTTAGGTGTATATGAGGATTTATTTATCGATAGTCAAACAGGATGGTTTGAAGATGTCAGAGAATACATCCAAGTAGAATTGAGCGAACCGTTGATAGAGAATGGTGAGTATAGACTATCATGTTTTGTAAGTTTAGCAGACAAGTTTTCATCTTGTGCAACTAGTGGATTGGGGATGTATATATCTTCAGAGCAAATATCAAGCGATATTCCATTTGAACTATTTGATTTTCAGTCTCAAGTATATTTTATGGAAACTATATTGGATTCAATTAACTGGGTTGAGCTAAGTGGATTATTTGTAGCTGAGGGTAATGAAAAGTATCTGACAATTGGCGGATTTTCGCATGACAGTGACATGGAAATATCATGCTTTTCAGATACAGTTTTCCATAGAGTTTCCTATTACTATGTTGATGATGTTTCTTAGTACTTGAATCTATTAGCTATGAGGTTCAAATGCCAAATGTAGTGACTCCAAATGGAGACGGAGAGAATGATTATTTCAGTATAGAGACTAAAGGATATGTAGGAGCAATGATCCACATATATGGTCGTTGGGGTAATGAAGTATATGAATCAAGCGATTTAGATTTCAAATGGTATGGGACCAAAGTTAATGATGGTGTTTATTATTACACTTTGTCTTTGAAGAAAATAGACCATACAATGGAGCGCAAAAAAGGAACAGTTCAATTGATAAGATGAGCTAATAATTCATATTATCATGAAAAAAGTAAAATTTACTATAACAGTGCTGTTCGCAATAATTACAGGTGCTATATTTTCTCAATTGTCAATTAACGGTCTGGGAAATCAATGTTACAACGTTCCTTTTACAGGAATAACCAACACCCACTACCTAGGCTGGAACGACAGCGACATACCCCTCCAATTCCGAACAAACAATATTATGCTAGTCCGCAAAGATGCAGGAACATCACAAAAAATAAAAATGGAAACGGCTACCTTTCTCAGAGAAAAACTAAGATTTACAGTAGTTTTGCGCATCATCATAAAAAACTAATCCTTGCAAGCAACAAAAAAAGCAAACAAAACCACCATCCTCCACAAGCAACCCACGCCTCACCAAACCAAAGAAAGCCTCCACAACAAATCGGGGCGCGGAGCTCAAGCGTCAGAGCGAAATCCAGTAGTGACACAACAAGAACAAACCATGACTAAAACGACCAACCCTGAACGCAAAGGGCAGAATCACGACATGAAAAACAATAGTAAACGAAAGATTTGGTGACGGTTGGCGCTTTTTTCGTTCTTTTTTTTGATAAAAAAAGGACAATAAAAAAAATGGATAATCCGCAAAACGACAGGAGAAATTAATTATTCCTAAATGTCGAGTGAGGGTAATAATATTATGCGAACATCAAGGGTTTTAGGCAATAAATTGCGATAATGTCGCACGATCTCCTGCATCTTAGCGGACTAGCATAAACAATATAGTACGAATGGAGCTCACCAAATCAAGTACGCTACTTTTTCCGGGATTCCAAACGCCATATAGCAGAAACGGATTCTTAGGCATAAGTGCCACGACAAATTTCTTTAATGTAGGTGCTTTTTCACTATTGCATCTCATGGAGACAATGGTACAAGTTTGCCTCAGCAAAATGGTTTTCGGCCATGGATGAAATATGGGCTTACCTTTACACCCAATTATTCGGGTTCAGTTCTAAACCACCACATTCACAATCCGTCCTGGCACCACTATCACCCTTTTAGGACTCCCTCCATCAAGATACTTGGCAGATAATTCATGTCCAATCACCGCTTTCTCGACCTCTTCTTTACTCATATCCAATGGCAAATCAAGCTTGAATCGCATTTTCCCATTAAATGAAACAGG
>JAJRRH010000114.1 GCA_024279715.1 Bacteroidota bacterium | reverse complement strand
TAGGAGAATCGAACTCCTGTTGCATGGATGAAAACCATGAGTCCTAACCACTAGACGAACGGGCCATGTTGTTTGTCCATTTTTAGGACTGCAAAAATAGAATTATTTTTTATTCCTTCAAAAGAATAATCTTTTTTTTATTTATTATTATTAAACTGGGTGTAACTAGCATTAAGTCAACAGGTAAAGTTTGTTTTGAGTTGGTTTAATGGGAGGTTTAAGGGGCTTATAACGGAGAATTATTGCTTTGAAGATAGATATATCTTTTCGTAAAGAGGTTAAAAGGCAGCATACAGGTTCTTCTTGATTTTAGATAAAAGAGGTGTTGGCATTGCGTATATGCTAAAAAAACAACGTATTTTTCGAATTAAGTGGTTTTGTCACTATCATCATTAAATTGAAACCCTAATCTTTTTCCTGTTTTGACCTGTAAATCGGCACCTTTAGCATTGACCTCTGCAACGGTAACCAGACTTACCTGTCTATAAGGAGGTACAAGTAAGTTGAAATCCAAAATATGCATAATACAAGTGGTTACAATCTCACGCCACTTAGTTTTTGTCATTTTACTGTTGGTGAAGTCATTGAATTTGTATCCCAATTCTTTTTTACCCTCCACAAAGAAATGATCCTCTTTGTTGATAAATATTCTTGCAATCATATAGCCTAAATCCTCTTGTCTATTGAACTGTATGGAATCATTTAAAAAGTTATAAACGTTGATGCTGCCTACAAAAGCATTCTTTTCATCCTTCTGAACATAGGATGATTGCCAGATGTGATGGTTCTTGTCAAATAAGAATATATTGCTGTGCATGTGAAATACAAGGACGTCACCCGCTATTACTAAATGAACTTCCGCTTTGCTCTTTTCAATGTATTTCACCCTTATTCGTTCATCAAACTTATGGATGTCCTCATGAAGGGCTTCAGAAAAATCTTTAAGCACTTGTTTCAATACCTCGAATTGTTCGATAACGTTTTCGTAGGCATCTCTTTTGGTGCACGATCTGGTTTTAATAAAGTCGAGCAACTCTTTGTCGATTGTTTTTTTCATTTGGGTATGTTCTTTAAATGTCGTTGAGTAGGAGCGAGTTAATGTGAATTATATTAGTATGCCAAGGCAAACAACACTTTCCTAGCAGAAGGTTTACCCGTCACCATGCATTTACCTTCCGTCATGTCTCCCTCAAAGGGTATGTTTCTTATCGTAGCTTTCGTCTCTTTCTTAATTCTCTCTTCCGTTTCTTCTGTTCCATCCCAATGAGCGAATATAAAACCGCCTTTTTCTTTTAACACCTTTTTGAATTCCTCATAATCATCCACGGATGAGGTTTTGTCTTCTTGAAGTTTCTTTGCTCTTGCAAAGAGATTGTTGTGAATATCCTCTAGCCTTTGGATTACATGGCTTCTTACGTTTTCTAAGGTAACCAACTCCTTTTCTTTAGTGTCTCTTCTTGCGATTTCAACGGTGCCGTTTGCCAAATCTCTAGGGCCTATTGCAATTCTTAAGGGGATGCCCTTTAGCTCGTATTCTGCAAATTTCCATCCTGGCTTTCGATTGTCACTATCATCATATTTAACACTTATGCCACTAGCCTTAAGTTCATCCATGATAGGGCGTACAGCTTCTGAAAGTTCATTCAATTGTTCTTCTCCCTTATATATAGGTACTATGACTACTTGTATAGGTGCAAGCTTTGGTGGAATAATTAATCCATCATCATCAGAATGAGTCATGATTAGCGCCCCCATCAATCTAGTAGAAACTCCCCAAGAGGTAGCCCAAACATATTCTTGCTTGCCTTCTTTGTTCACATACTTCACGTCAAAAGCTTTTGCAAAATTTTGTCCCAAAAAGTGAGATGTACCAGCTTGAAGAGCTTTTCCATCCTGCATGAGTGCCTCAATAGAGTAGGTGTCATCGGCACCAGCAAATCGCTCACTCGGCGATTTCACTCCTTTAATTACCGGCATTGCCATATACTCTTCTGCAAATGTGGCGTACACTTCAAGCATTTGTCGTGATTCATCCACCGCTTCTTGCTTAGTTGCATGTGCCGTGTGTCCTTCTTGCCATAAAAATTCTGCCGTACGTAAAAACAATCTGGTTCGCATCTCCCAACGCATCACATTCGCCCATTGATTAATAAGAATAGGCAAATCTCTATAAGATTGTATCCAGTTTCTGTAGGTATTCCATATAATAGCTTCAGATGTTGGACGAATAATAAGTTCCTCTTCAAGTTTAGCGTCAGGGTCAACAATCAATTTTGTTTTGTCCGATGGATCCGTCTTTAGACGGTAATGAGTCACCACAGCGCATTCTTTGGCAAATCCCTCTGCGTTTTTTTCCTCCGCCTCAAACAGTTTTTTTGGTATCAGAAGTGGAAAGTAGGCATTCACATGCCCCGTTTCCTTAAACATATCATCAAGTTGTCGTTGTATTTTTTCCCAGATACCATAGCCATGAGGCTTGATTACCATGCATCCTCTAACAGCCGAGTGCTCCGCAAGATCAGCCTTTATCACTAGTTCATTGTACCATTTAGAGTAATCCTCTTCTCTGGAAGTCAATTGTTTCCCCATCTGTTTTTAATTGTTTTTTGTAATCTCGTTAGTTACTATCGTAATTATGGTTATATTTAGTGCTTGATTAACGCAATAAAATGTAAAGCATTGTTTTTGGCATGTTTATTGCATTTTGTTCAGTGTTCAAAATTAGTAAAAAATGATGATAATCAAATTTTATTCTCGTTTTGTACAACATGTCAAACTTTAAAACATATTTTTATGAAACATCTACTATCATTATTCGGGATTTTATCCATCTTATTTATTGCCTCCTGTACCAACAGCGAGAGAATAGTCTCATACGAAGAAGATGACGTGTATTACTCAACCAACGATCAAAGAGAACCGGTTGCACCACCAACAGTAGTTACTACTACAACTACCACTACCTCTAGTACCGATGCCTATGGCAATACGGAAGTGGAACAGACAGAAGAAGTCAGCACCAAAAGCTATGAAGGGGATTATTATGATCCTAATTATAGTGATGCGGAGGATACATATTATGAGAAAGATGGTGCTGTCGTTAACAATTACTACAACTATTATGACGAAGATGATTATTTCTTTTCTTCAAGAATAAGAAGATTTCATCGTCCTAGAAATAGATTTAACTTCTATTCACCGTACTACTCTGATGTATATTGGTATAGCTACGACCCATACTATCACTACAACCCATACTGGAGACCATATCATCATACCTCTTTTGGTATATCTTGGAATTCTTATTACGGTTATAACGCTGGCTGGAATAATTACTACCCATTTGCACCTACGTACGGATACGCATACAACCCTTACAATACAGGGTACGGATATGGTGTATATTCACCATACTACGCTAGTGGCGGAGAATGTGCAAACAGCTTTTACGGAAACTCGCCAAATGTTGTTTATGGACAAGTAACCCCAATGACAGGTAGATTAACAACGTCTAGTGAAGGTGAAGTATTAGGAGGTACTATCGATTTTCCAAACGGTATTACTAGAGATGGTAAAACAAAACCGGCAAGTGTTGGTTTTGAAAAACCTGTGACAGCAAGTGATTCTCCTCAGACAAAAGAAGACGTAAGACCTTCTACTAAACCTGCGGAGAGACCAGCAAATGCTACTAAGCCTGTGAGTACGCCTGCAACACGACCTGCCACTAGACCTAGTACTCGTCCAAGCACTAGTCCAAGAGGTACAAGACCTGCCACTAGACCTAGCACTCGTCCAAGCACTAGTCCAAGAGGTACACGACCTGCCACTAGACCTAATACTCGTCCAAGCACTAGTCCAAGAGGTACACGACCTGCCACTAGACCTAATACTCGTCCAAGTACAAGTCCAAGAGGTACTAGACCAAGTTCTAAACCAAATATGCGCCCACAAACACGAACGGATAAGCCACAAGCTAGACGCTCTAGTACACGTAGGTCAGCACCGAGAACTAGAACGGCACCTGGCAGAACAGCACCTCAAACTAGAACAGCACCTACTCCAAGACGCTCTACACCAAGAGCTTCAAGCCCTAGTAGAGCCTCTTCGCCAAGTAGATCAGCGACAAGGTCATCGGGATCTAGTTCAAGATCTGAAAAAGGATCTTCTAAAAAAGGAGGAAGAAGATAAAAAGTCAATAACCGCCTCTAATACAATTGGGGGCGGTTTTGAATAATCATTACTATTTCAGTAATTCAAACTGAAAACAAATAAATTTAAAAATGAAAAAAACACTTTTAATCATAGGACTTATAATGTCCTACGCAACGAGCTATGCTCAATCCGATATTCAGGTGTGGCAACTCTCCTCTCTCGAATTTAGTGGAACGTCAAGATACAATGCAATGGCAGGTGCTTTCGGAGCTTTGGGAGGAGACGTGTCTATGCTCTCGCAAAATCCAGGTGGAATTGGACTATTCCGTAGAAGTGAATTTACTTTTACACCCGGATTTCAACTCAATAGTACAAACGATACCTATCTGGGCAAAACATCAGATGATATCGTCGCAAACTTCAACCTTAATAATATCGGATACGTGTCATCCACAAAATTGGAAGAGGACAATTGGCGCAATGTGCAGTTTGGAATTTCTTATAATCGCGTGAAAGACTTTTATTCAAATCAAACCATAATAGGTACTACTAATGGAACCACCTATGCCGATCAATTGGCTGGAATGATTAGTGGCGTATCCGCTGAGAATCTAGTAGATCCAGAGTCTGCCTCGATTATTGACAGCTATTTGGCTTGGCAAAATTATGTGATTGATCCAGGTGAAATCGAAAACACGTATGTGTCAGCTTTTGCTGAAGACTCTGTGAGGCAAGTGTATAATAATGAGTCAAAAGGTAGGATAGGAGAAACTACAATTGCATTTGGTGGTAACTATAACGATAGAGTTTATCTTGGTGCTGCTATCGGATTCCAACGAATAAAAATGTCTGAAGATATTTCATTGAAAGAAACCGCCCAATACGAAGTAGGGGCAAGTGGATTGGCGACCTATAGGATAGGTAAAGAAATTGAAAGAGAAGGAGTAGGGATTAATTTTAAAATTGGTGGAATATTCCGAGTCAATAATAATATAAGAGCAGGTATAGCCTACCACAGTCCAAGTTTTATGTCGCTCGAGACCAACGAAACGGTTACCATGAGCGCTGTGTCAGGCAGCACGGAAAGAAGCGAGACTTCTCCGCAATTTCGTAGTGAGTATAACATTTCTACACCAACCAAAATTATTGGTTCTTTAGCGGTGATTATCGGCAAACAAGCGGTAATTGATGTTGATTATGAATATGCCGACTTTCGTAAGATGAGAATCAAAAGTGGTGGGGATTCAGAAGTTGACTTTAGTGCAGTCAATCAAACTATTTCAAGTGTGTACCAAGCCACTAACAATGTGAGAGTAGGCGGAGAATGGAGGTTAAAACCGTTTAGTTTAAGAGCAGGAATGGCTTATTATCAAAATCCTAACAAAGATGGTTCATCACTCTATGCTTCCGAACGTTTGATATATACCGGTGGAGTAGGTTATAAAAGAGAAAACACATACATCGATATGGCATTGAGAATACGCTCGACGGAAGAGCAGACTTATTTTTATCATCCGCTATATGCAGAATCAGTGGATCATAAATATAAAGGAACTTCTTTATCCATCACTTGGGGTACGCGCTTCTAGAATAATAATATTTACGACCAAAAAAAGCCTCTCGATAACTCGTGAGGCTTTTTTTGTCAGCATAATTTTTATGGAGAGAACCCACTATGAATTCAAAGATTCGAAAAAAAAAGAGCCTGTAGATATCATTAATTTCTGAAATATTTCTAGAGTTATTACTAGAACACCTTGATCTGAGGGTGTACAAAATGGTGGATAATGTAAGTATAAAGAAGATGGGGTTGGTAATTCAATTAGTTGAGCCAAACTAACTGCCAAAAGGATATCTGAAGGAGATTGCCATTGGTCTCATCCCATTGCATGCCTAGATTTTGAAGGTAGTTGTTGGCAGCGTTCTTGGCTTTTATGGCTGTTGGCAATCCGTATTCATCAAACGACAGGGTGGTTTTGTAGCCATTGCCCAACATATACTCATCGTATATGTCTTTGGCATTTTGGCTTAAAGGTTGCCATATTGTGGTTTGTAGATTGTCGGTCTTCACTGCGCTAAGGTAGTTGTTTTCGTTGTATATGTTTCTTGTGGCGGTCATAGAATTGTCATGTTTTCAATCTTACTCACATCGAATAAAAAGCCTAGTAAACATATGTCTAAAATTGCTTGCTTTTTTCACTTTCAACAAGCAACGAATCTTAGTGGTGGAAGTTGATTGATTTCATACAACTAAATTGGCTTAAGAAGAGGAGATGTACATGACTAAAAACATTTCCAAAAGAGTCAATATTATAATAGATATAGCGTAAGTAAAACAGATAAAAAAGTAAAGCCCAAATATGCCCTAGGAATTATTGGTGAACGATTAATCTTGCGCTCTTCTCTAATAATTCTAATCCTAGTCTCCCATGGTAAGAATGTTTTAGTTATTTTATCGGACACTAATGATTAAAAACCTAACTCCATTAATTATTCTCATGATTAGTAGAATAAATAATTAGGATGATAACCACCAAAATAACTATAGTATCCTGATGCCATATTACTGTTTGGAAAATATGGTGTATCCTTCGTGACATTACTGTGTATCCAATTCTGGACATCATGTAGGCGCTTCTCACTGTTATGCCCGACAAATGAAGCCTGTTCTTTGTATATAACGCCTCCGAAAAATGCTCCAGCTCTTAGATTTGGATGATCTTCGTTAGTATAGAGTCCTTTGCCCTCAAAAGATTTTTTATTACCTCCTTCAATTGGATCACCTCTACGCATCCCAGTCATCATAAACGCACCAAAAGCTACCGTTAAATCTTTATCGATTCTATAAGTCATTAACATTCCTCCAGTACGATATTTATCAGTATGATTAAAAAGATCCTCATCCAATCTCAAAGAAAAGTCACCAATTTGAGCAGTAAATGCAGAAACATTCTGAGCCAAATCACCACCAAATCTGTTATTTGAAAAGCCTATCCCATAGTTGGCATGCCCATCATTAACTCCTGCGAAAAAGCCATAATTACTATATCCACCAGCTCCCATAGGACTTCCTAAGGTACTAACTCCGCTGTTATTCCCGGCACCAACACTAGCAGAATAAACAAAATCATTAACTTGACCACTAACATTCACGTGTGCACCTACAGTCAATCCGCTACTTCCATTTCCAATGAGTGGT
>JAJRRH010000113.1 GCA_024279715.1 Bacteroidota bacterium | reverse complement strand
TCTGGCGTTAATGGCTTGCCGCGACAGGAAATCATACTCTATCCACTCTTAAGTCTGGTAGGTTTAAGGATAGAGTATTACGTAAAAAGTTGCAATATTAAGTATCAATTCATATGCGAAGATCTATAGAAATGAACATATAGGCTTTGTCTTCCAGTTCCATTATTTACTACCTGAATTTTCAGCGATTGATAATGTCATGTTACCCGCTTTAAAGCTCGGTAGAAAAAGCAAAGAAGAAATAAGAGCCAATGCTTTGGAAAAATTGATCCTACTTGATATTGAAGATCAGGCAGAAAAATTGGTTAACAAATTATCAGGTGGCCAGCAGCAAAGAGTTGCCATAGCGAGAGCGCTGATTAATGAACCAGCCATCATCATGGGCGATGAACCGACAGGAAATCTGGACTCTACTAATACCAATATAGTTTTTGATATTTTTAGAGAACTTTGTCACGACAAAGGCCAAACCATCATCGCGGTTACTCACGATGATGATTTTGCGGCTAATAGTGATCGGATAATTGAGCTGCAAGATGGAGTTTGATAGAGGGTTGAAATTAAGGTTATACGTTTTCAGTCTCATTGGATTCATTTTCTTCCAGTAAAGACTCTAATAAAGTCGTCGTTGGATCACTTTCTTGTGTGTATGCTGATGGTATTCCCATTCCTTGAGGCCGCATTCCTGATCCATTCATTTTTTCAGGTATTTGACTAAGCATAGAGTCTAATTCTATGTCATTTTCGGCTGCAAAGGTTTTTAACGCTTCTGGGGCATTTTCCGCCATTGCAGTCGCATCAAAATCTCCACTTTTTATAGATTCTGCAATTTCAGCTTTAAATTCCTGCATTTCTTTGGTATCGGCTTCACTCAGATTACTCATCATCTGCCCCATTGAACTGACGTTTACACTATCTTGTCCGCTCCCCCCTGGCCTCCCAATACCATCGGGTCTCCCAACTCCATCAGGTTTTCCAATCTCTGCTGGCCTAACTTGAAAGTTTTGCATTGTATCAGTATTAATATTCATTCTATATCTCCAGTAAATTTATTTAGGATACTTACAATATAAAAATAGCAGGAATATATTCAAAATATGTGTATGCAAAAGGTAAATGTTTGTAAAGAAATGTAAATGCTCAGCTATGAAAATGCTAAAACAAGCTGTTGAATGTAAGGTACATGAACCTCGGTAATTATTATCCTAATGACCAGCGAAATGAATTTGTGCTAGCGGATCGGTAAGTTAATGACAACACACAAGCCACCTTTGCTACGGTTCTTCGCTTGAATTTCTCCTCCATGTACTTGAATTGCACGTTGTGCAATGGATAGACCAAGGCCATGTCCTCCAGTTTCACGCTCTCGTGCACTTTCCACCCGAAAAAAAGGATCAAATAACTTTGCTAGCATAGCATTAGCTACACCATTGCCTTGATCACGTACTTGAATTAGCACCCTGTCAGTCTGCTGAATATCAATATCTAACGACACATCTACCGTTGTGCCTTCATGTGTATATTTAACTGCATTACGAATGACATTTTCCAAAGCACTGTATAATAAACTGGCATTTGCTTTAAATGTACATTCATTCAGGTTTCGTATAATTCGTATATGCCGATTCTTGGATGAGGCTTCAAACTCAGCATCTTGTACAATGTCCTTTAATAAGACAGGCAGGTCAACGTAGTCATGGCAACCGTCCATGGCATTAGCATCAAATCTGGATAGCATTAATACTTGCTCCATTAGATCATCAAGTCGGTGAATTTCTCTTTCTATTCTTTCTACTTCAGGAATCAATTCACTACTTGCTTTATGCCGTATCAATCCAACCGCAACTTGTAATCTAGCCAATGGTGATCGAAATTCATGAGAAACATCATCAAGCAACCCCTGTTTGGATGCGATCAAAGTCTGAATACGATCTGCCATGCGATCAAAATCCCAACCTAGTTCAGAAATTTCATCATTTCGTCCACCTATGGCTTGTGCAACTCGGACATCGAAATTCCCGGAAGATAAACGGCGCGTGGCAGCACGCAGTTTTTTCACAGGCTGGGTTATATACCAGCTCAACAGAAAACAGGCTAGAGTACTCATTAAAACACCTGCAACCAAAGCTATGCCAAGCTGCTTGGGATTGCTGAACAAATCACGGATTAATCGAAGAGAGAGCCAACCGCGCCGAGCTGTTTTCCACTCAGGTTTTATTTCAATACGTGCAACAATGGAATATTGCTTACCCGTGGGTGAAATGACTGATTGGGTTAATATATTATCTGCCCCGTCAGGTACCTGCATAGCCCACTTTGGCACAGGACGTTTTAACAATTCAATTCCTTGAGTATCGAGTACCAAAATTTCCCATGGCAATCTTTTCTTACCTATTCCTGGTGCAACCCCAGTTTTTTGAGACTGAGAATTTTTGTTTTCTAATATATTGGATGTTTCAACTTTATTTAAACTCAGATCTGAGGTAGCTGCAAATGGAGGTCTAGGAATTAGATCATCGAGACCCGTCAAAAACCGTTTGGCTGCTGATTGCCCGCCATGCTCCATTACTAAACCCAATGCTCTAATATTATGATGCAAACTGCGGATGGCGATATGTTGAATTTGTCCTGTAGGCGTATCACTCATCAGTTCTACAATACTCCAGGTAATACCTATTCCCATGGGGATCATGGTAATCCAAAAGTAAAACATAATTTTCCAAAACAACCGTCCCATAACACTTAATCGCCTGTATATAAATAGCCAGCACCTCGTACGGTGCGGATCATGGGTTGACCGTCTTCACGACAGCCCAGTTTCAGACCACCTGATCTCGCGGAAATTACATTGAGCCCAGTTTAAAGATCATCCTTAAATTAGTTCGCGGAAATATGGTTTCTGTGGTATTAAGTTCATCACAGAGTTTTCGTATTGCAATATCATAACTTCGATTGGCC
>JAJRRH010000112.1 GCA_024279715.1 Bacteroidota bacterium | reverse complement strand
GCATCGTTCTGCACATTCGCCGCTCAAAAACAGACCAGAGCGGCGAGGGGGCGGTTGTTGGCGTCCCGTGCGCCTCAAATGAGGAGATATGCCCTGTGACCACGCTCAAGTCCTATATTGCCGCCACCGGGGCGACAGAAGGCCCACTGTTCCGCAATCACAGCCCGGCGGCGAAACACATCCGCATAGACCCGCGCATTGTGGCCAGCGCCGTCAAAAAATTCTCCGAGCGTGTAAAGCTGGATCCCACGAAATATGCCGGGCACTCTCTGCGCTCCGGCGGAGCCACCGCCATGGCGCAAAAAGGCGTCGACCTCGGCCTCATCGTCAATCACGGTCGCTGGCAAAACCCCCAGACCGTCAGCCGACACTATATCAGGCCAGAAAATGTGCTGGGAGCTGCCAACCCGATGAGGGAGGTTTTGTAGCTCGTATCATGTCGGTTGTCCTCCACCCCAAGATCGAGAAAGCGCATGAACGATAGGCGGTCGCGTATCTGATATTCGATCTGATCATCCGAGAGATTGTAGAGCTGCTGCAAGACAAGAACTTTGAACATCAGCACCTCGTCCCATGGTGGGCGACCAGCATTGCTCTTGCGCTGCTCGGGCGGTGTGCGCCAGAGGGTTCTCAATTCAGGCCGGAAATTCTCGAAGGGCACCTTGGTTTTCAGCAACACCAGCGGATCGCCAAATTTGTCCAACCCTGCATATCTGTTCGAAAGATCAAAAAAACCAAATTGCCCCATCATAAAAACTCCATCAGCCGAATCATTCTTGCCCTCTTGCTGATTCTAGCCGATCAGATTAGGTTTTGGCGAATTTCATAGAGGTTCCCTATATTCTTTCTAAATTTTTACTTGTGGAAGAATGCAAAATGAGGCATTTTACAGTGGTCGAAAAGTCCACTTAGATATAGCAATCAACATTGCATGAGTAAAACTATGCAGATAGATGGTGTGCATGTGAATATGTTTGGCTATACTTTATCTGAACTTAATTTTCTGAGAAAATACTATAGATTAGAGTAGCATGGTGCATCCAAAAGAATCAACTATTGTCCTATATCCGTCTGGAGCATGTGAATCTCCAGCAACTATTGTTGGCGGCTATGTCGATCGCATAGAAAATAAAACAATTATCTTTACAGACAAAACAGTGTTCCATCCAGTTGATCATAAATGGCCGGATCAGCCCGCTGATGAAGGATCAATTACTCTAGATAGCAATGAACATGTTGTAAAAGATTGCTATATCGTCGCGTACAATAAGGAAGATCAGCTATTATATGTTGGATCCAATATACCTGTAGGACGTTTTGAACCCGGTTGGATTTTTTTAGTTGCCCATGAAGTATCCACTGTTGTGGATTTGTCTATTGCAATTGGTAACAGTTGTTACTTAGCTGTGAACGAGGTGTATCGTCAGAATTTGTCAAAAGTACATACCGGAGTTCACCTAGCATCTCTGGCATTGAATGCTGCTGTCAATGACCTATGGAAAAAAGATGTCCTTAGAGATGATTTAGGTCATTATGATTTCGACCAAAGATTTATCATCTCATCCAAAATATCTGTTCAGGAAAGTGTTGACACCTATCGTCTAAGCAAGTCTGCTAAAAGAAAGGGGTTTTTAGTATCAGATTTCTTTGAAAATATAGCAGGCATTGAATCTAGTGTTAATCAGATAATTTCTGAGTGGATAACAGAAACGGGTAGTATATTTATCACCCCTACAGAGGGGCCGTTGACGCAAAAACGTCAATGGGTCTGGTATCGCAATGACTTGCAGGTCACGATACCTTGTGGAGGCACACATCTGGAGAATATCAACAATCTTAATGCAGTTTCTGTGATATTGAGTCGAATAAATGATGGTCCAGAATTTATAATGATCACAAAAGCTAGTATATCGTAAAACGTATCATTTGAGTATTGAGGTTATGTAAAAATGCCAATTATCGCTTTTGATGAGGCACATGGTGCCTCTTGGAGCATTGACGCTAATATTGCGCAGCAATCAACACCACGACAGCCAGAGTATCATTTCTTTGGACATTTAGCTGAACTATTAGGTAGTGATGTCAATTTTCGTTGCATTCGATTTACCGATAAATTCAGTGTCGAATCTCTTCGCGGAATCGATGTCCTAATTCTTGTCGATCCAATACTTTCAGGCCTTGATGATGATCTAGGTCTTGGTAGCGCAATCTACAGTAGAGAAGAATTGCAAGCACTGGAGCAGTATGTTCGAAATGGAGGAGGGATTGCAATTTTTGGTGAACATTCACCAGAGATACGGACACCGAATTTAAAGAAACTAACAGAAATATTTGGTTTCCGGCAGAGCAATGGCATCGTACTAACTCCTGAATCGCCTGAAAATGCACATATCCTCTCTCGTCATTTTCAAATTGATCATATCGTAAGATCACCAATTACTAGAGGAGTTAGCTCTTTCTCTTACCATAAAGGTAGTGCTTTCCAAATTTTTGACCATGATATTGCCAAAGCTATAGCATTCGCACCCGATGAACACGCATCAGTTGTGCTTGTTTTAGCACAGTTAGGGCATGGAGCAGTTATAGGAATAGGTGACACTGACCTATTCTCGATTCCGTATATTGGCATGAATGATAATATTCAATTATTTAAGAACATTATAGTATTTCTTTCGAGTGGAGAAAGTGACATGTTTCAGCCTGGGTTTTTGACTGAAAAATCATATTTTAAATCAATTTATTATAATCGAAACTTAAGAGAAGTGATAACACCAATAGATTGCTCTCAATGCTATAGTGAATTACACGTTGAATTGGACCCTTTCGATATATCAAAATCCAATACGTTTTTAGATGAAGCAGAACTGCGTTTCCAACAGCTTCCACGCAATATACGAAAGGAAGTCAATGATTTTAAACGGAACGGCAATAAATATGGCTGCCTCCTGCTAACAGGGTTGGAGCCTGACCCAGCTTTACCATCAACACCTGCCGATTCCCGTCGACAAAAAAATAAAACTACTTATTGGTCAGAAAGCTATTTATCAGCGCTTAGTAGGGGACTCGGAGAAATTTTCTCATATCAACAAGAAAAAGATGGTGTACTGTACCATAATATTTGTCCGGTACAAAAAAATGAGACCGAACTATCTTCGGAAAGCTCGGCCATTTTGCTAGACTTTCATACGGAAACCGCATTCCATCCTCTGATGCCTGATTTCGTTTTACTGTATTGCCTTCGCTCAGACCACGATGGTGAAGCAAAAACAGAAGTCGCGTCAACACGAGAAATTATAAAGAATATACCAATAGGATTGCGTGGCATTCTATTTCAAAGTTGTTTTCGAACTGGAATTGACTTTTCATTCGGCAGCGAGAGTGGAACCCAAGGTAATGGACCGTTATTACCAATATTTACTGGAAACCCCTATGACCCATTTATGCGTTTTGATCCAGACTTAATGGAAGGAACTTCCCAACAAGCGCAAAAAGCATTGGATCAGATGAAGTTAGCTATGAATACATCAAAAAACTTCATACGAATGCAACCTGGAGATCTCGCCATTATCGACAATAGGCGTGCTGTTCATAGCCGCTCAATATTTATACCGAAATATGACGGAAAAGACCGGTGGTTACAGCGCGTCTATGTAGTAAGGGATATTTGCTCCAGCGATGAGTACATCCGCACTAGGCAACGTATCGTTTGTGTCGAGTTTCGACCTTAATCTGTTTTTTCGTAACTCCCAACCTACATGGAACCTTAGTTTTCCAATGAGTTAGACTGTGCGTTGTTTTCAACAGACCATCCGGCTTTAAATCCCTGCTGCGAATTGCCATGGGCCAGGAGCCAACGACTTACGACATGCTAACCCAACTTGACCCAACCGGATAAGCAGTTACTTGACATCTATGAATTAATCACTGAGTATTCTCATTTATTTTTACAATACAATATTCCAACACATCTTCAAACACAAATCCATTGTCTTCATATTCCTGTATTTCTCTCAACACAGTGTCATTTACTTCATCTCTTGTTTGAATTAGTTCCAAAACCTCTTTTGGCCTCTGCGTACTCAATTCTGTTAGTATTGAAATATTTATATTTTTCGCGAATACGAATATATCATATATATCACTCGTTGTAAGCTTCCCAACTCTTTGATATATTTTTCTTTTTATTATATGTTCAGGTGTTTCAATGAAAAATTCTTGTCCATTGAAGCTAACTGACATCGGTTCTTCATCGATATAAGGTCCCAATCCCATCAAATTAAATTTGAATGATTGATAGCGGAAATTGATCGAATTAGGTGTAACTGATAGCTCACTTCCTTCATTTGCAATAAAGTCATTCATGTCGGGGTTGAAAAACGCATATATTTGAGGATTGTAGATAACTATATCAATATCTCTAGCTTTTCTGTGTTTGAGGATTAATTCTAGCGCAAATCCACCTGTGATAGAATAGTCATATTTTGACATGGTAATATTTGTAGATTCTATTATATTAGCAATAGAAAAAAACGCATCATCTCTTTGTTTCTCTTTGTTCAACTTGGCAACCACCCTTCCTTTTTTAATATTGACCAAAAGTCTATTGATGAGCGAGTTTTCGCAATAATCCTCAATAGTGATCGGAGGTTATAGTGATACCCAAAATTTGTATATCAATTTCAGTATAATTTGAGACACTCAATGAGTGCGTACTCTATTCTGGGGAAGCGCCGATCTTTACGTTCCCTTTTCGTTCATGCTCATCTGTAGAATCTCGTAATAAAGTGTACGTGGATTCGGCATGCAAATCTGACTGCCTCTGCCAAAGTGCCCCTCGACGTTCATTCGGTAAGACGACTTCATCGAATCCTATAACATGTACCTTTTGTCCCCGAAAGTTATCTCCAGCCCCATAAACGTAAAGTGCTATTCCGCCAGCTGAAAATAATCGCCGGTTAGACCGTCGGCTCAGAGCAACGACATTGAGTACGTTTTCAAGAGGTTCAGTCTCTTCAGGTAATTT
>JAJRRH010000111.1 GCA_024279715.1 Bacteroidota bacterium | reverse complement strand
TGTTAGAGAACCTTACCGACCCAAGCCAAATTTTCTCTGCAGCATTACCAAACTCATTGTACACTTGGAATGAATTGGGAACTAATGGAAGTTACCAAAAACTGTTAAATGAACTTACAGATCCTGTATTTTCAAAAGGAGCTGCCGAAAACATAGTGAATCTTCTTCATTTTAAAGTCACGGACTTTCAATTCGTAATGGATATATTTGCCTCGGATGCAAATTTAGTGACAAGTAAAGATTGGGAACGAGTGTATAGAATTTTTCTTATGGCACACAGACAAGCCGTGTTATTTCCATTATGGATAGAAGAGGAGAATATCACTGGTGATCCTATTTGGAAAATTAGAAAGTCAAACTTGCTTCCTTTTTTAGCCACTGCTGAACAGCGTAATTCTTGGGAGAAGTCCTTAGAAATGAACTCCGAACCCCCAATCATAGATGCCGATGTTGTTGGCCCAGCTGATATCAAAATTGTGGAGGATGGCGACCCTGCTTTTGACCTTTGGAAAGCAAGATATATTGAGATGCACGCTATCACCCCAATTGGTTGGTTAAAGGAATTATCCAGTTTGAATTCTCTGAATACGCAAAGCCACTTAAATCAGTTGACTAAAACGTATTTGGAGCATACAGAAAGTGGTTTAAATGTAATTCGTACATCTGAGGAAAATGGAAAGGATGTTTCTGCACGAATAAAACAACTAAACCTAACCAGAGGTGAATTCAATTACCTGACAGATATTTATGATGTGCTCTCAACTGCAAACTCACTAACCGATGAAGAAAAAACGAATACACGTAGAATTGTAGCGTCTGTAATTAAAAGACGTAATGCGTATAGATATAAGCTAGAAGAAAAAGCTGCAAACATTACGCTATCCCCTTTATTCTTTCAAATCCCTAACCATTACTCTGATGATTTCCCTTCTCAAGAACCTTATGAAATAGTGGAATGGCTCGCTCAGCAAACTGATAAAAATGAATGGCAAAGAAAACTTAAAGGTAGAATTCTTCAGCAAGAATCCGTCATAGAATCGTATAAACAACTTTTATTTAACGTAGATGATGCGATGATTATACAACTGCGTGATGCACTTGTAAAAGCTGCATTGGCGGCAGGATCTGATCTTATTTCCGATGCCCAAACACTTGGTAATAAATTATTGATTGATCTAGAAACCAATTGCTGCTTTAATACAAATAGAATTGCGCAAGCGATAGAGTCTGTGCAACAATTGCTTTGGAAACAGCGAACTGGTGTGTTGGCATCAGTATATCCTAATTTGAACTCAGTAGCAGACGATTTTGACACTGCGTGGACGTGGATGGGTAGTTATGCCAATTGGCGAGCGGCAATGTTCGTCTTCTTATATCCTGAGAATGTACTTATTCCAAGTCTAAGAAAAAACCAGTCAGAAGGGTTTAGAAAGGTCATTAAAAGCACTAGAAATAATAGGAGATTTAATCCTTCTCAAGCCTGTGAAGTGGTTAATGATATGACGGATTATTTGAGAGATATTTCTAATTTAAAAGCAATTGCTTCAGTACGTACCAAGCTATTTGCTCGATATAGATGCGAAGATGACACCAAACAATTTGAAGATACTCTTTTCACTTTTGCTGAATGTAATGTTTCAAAAAAATCCTACTTCTGTCTTACAAAGATTGAAGACGAGTTAAATCCAAAAATTGGTGAATGGAGAAAAATTCCACATATCCCAGAAGATATTATCTTGAAAGGTGCTGATTATAGAAATAATGGTGGTGATAGACCGCAGAATATGGTGGTCTTGATATACATGAAGAAGGATAGTAATTCTTCCAACAAATTTTATTCAATACGATTTGATTGTGATGAAGGAAGATGGCTTGACGAGGAAAACGAGTTTGAAATTGACAAGGAAGATTTATGGTTACTTAGAGATGAATCCGTTTCTCAATCCTACCAAGATGCTCGTAGAGACAATATCTTTACAGATATTGTTGAATTGAAAGTAATGCAAAGCAATCTTAATTGGGAACACACTTATATTGCCATTTCGCTCAAAAATGACAATAGATTTGAACATAACGAAGGCATGTTGGAAACCATCACGTTCTATCGTACTCTTAATAGAGAAAGCACCGGATATAGAGAAGAAAGTTGGGATGCTTGGCGCGCTAAACTGGGTAATGATCACAGTACTGAAGGGACGATAGGAGATTACATTTATGAGGATGTGACTGACGAAATTAACACGAAGTATCTTGCACTACATAGAGATTCGACCATTTTTGTAACTAAAACTCGGACAACTATTGATCGCTATGAAGTACCATACTCATCTACAGATATTGAAAATCAAATATTAACCAATAAAGCTGAAATAATTTCATTACTTACATCTGAAATAAATACTGAATATAACAACCCAATAATAAATGAAACTAGTATTAAATCTAACGAATTAACTATATCTTCTTCTTTCGTAACAGAAATTAGGCTCGATGTTACTATTAATTTTAGACTTAACGTTTCCGACCTAAACAAAATTTCGATTCTAGCTATTCACACAGATAGTGCTTTTCAAAACACCTATAATAGTATCGAGGATATTAATCTTTCTGGAGAATTCGAAAGTGCAAGCTTCATGAAGCTGCCTGCCACGGATAGTGTGTTCTTAAAAGTAAGGACAGAGGAGGAAACGATTACTCGAAGATTCTCAGATGGCGCAGGAAATCCCGTTTTAATATCACCTTTTATTGCTGGTGAAGAAGTGATTGCTTTTTCCGGAAATCAAACAAGTGTTAATTCGCGTTTTCTAGTATCGCAAGGTGGGGAAATTAATTTGCATTTTATTATTGATGAAGACTTTACGAACAACATTAATTATCAGGACAAATATATTATGTCTCCATATTTCAATGATTTCAACGCCTTTGTTGTCAGTCATGACCAATCACACTTGGAGAGTCGTCAAAGTTTATCCACAATAGATTATGTTGCAAACAACGAGAAAGCCATACGACTATACATTGAAGAGGCCTATTACTTTACGCCCATGCAAATCGCTCTACAGCTTACCGCTACGGGACACTTTAATGAGGCGTTAGACTGGTTCAGAAATATATATGACTATTCAAGACCACTGCCACTTCGCAAAATATATTTTGGACTGAAACATGAAGAAGAAACGGAAAACCTCGTGGATCGTGTATCCGACTGGTATGACGACCCCCTAAACCCACACGCTATTGCAGCCAATAGGGCCCATGCCTATACGCGATATACTATTATCTCTATTGCACAATGTATGTTGGCATATGCAGATGCTGAATTTACTAAAGATAATGCAGAGTCCGTACCTAAAGCACGTGAACTTTATGAAGAAGCTTTGTCGCTTCTAAATTTACTGAAGCCAAAGAACCCTTGTCCTGTTGATGAAATTATATTTAATCTAACCGAGTTACTTGGCGAAACGATATATCAGGTACAATGGGAAGAGGTTTTGGCACAACTTTCTGCAATAGAAGATCCAAATGGTATCTCCACACAAATAGAAACTTTAATTAAGGGTATGACTGCTAAGGAGGAAGTTTCTGTATTAAACCAAGTTCGGATTATCATTCAAACGGCTCTTGACGACGACACCTCCTATACTATGGAGAAAAAAATATCCAATTTCCATGAAGAAATCAACAAACAAGTGGATCAATTGTTAATAGATTCAGGCGTCAGAGTCTCTATCGAAAAAACTGCTCATGAAGGGAATAGAACTTTTGCTAAAACAATGGAGAAAGTAACGGGTCTAAAAGAATCAGAATTGAGAAAACGCCCCTTGGCTTGGTTAAGTGACAGAACCCAAGTCTTGCCCTCAAATGAGAAACGAGAAAATGACCCATTGGGAAAAGGACCAAATTATTCTAACCTTATCTTTTATGGCAATAGACCCCGAGGAGGATTTTCAATAAACAGCCCGTTTCCTGAAATTCAGCTATCGGGTATAAATTTATCTTTCTGTGTCATTCCCAATCCATTAGTAAATGCCTATTGCATGCGGGCGTATATCAACTTATTTAAGATTCGCAATTGCATGAACATAGCTGGTATAGTACGAAAACTAGCTCCTTTTGCTGCACCTACCGACAGTACTTCTGGCGTACCTAGCATCGGTGTGGGTGGCAGTTTATCGATCCCTACGGACATTACTGTTCCTCCTAGTAATTATCGATATCGATACCTAATAGACAGAACAAAACAATTGGTGGGCATGGCACAACAAGTAGAATCTTCTTTTTTAAGTGCTTTGGAGAAATTCGATGCGGAGTCTTATTCTATTCTACGAGCCGAACAAGATATTGAAAGCAGTAAGGCAAATATAAAACTGCAAGACTTGAAAATAAAAGAAGCCAAGGATGGGAAGAAACTATCAGAATTGCAGAAGTCCCGTGCTGACTTGCAAGTGGATGGATTGCAGGGGATGATTGATGAGGGATTGCTTAATGCTGAAAAAGTTTTACTCGGGCTATATTCGAGCTTAGCTGTTTTACAGATATCTCTTATTGCTGCTAAAAAAATCGAAGATTCGGCGTTGATATTAGCAAATGCCGCTACCGCAAGCGTTCCAAGTCAAATTCAAGCGGGTATATTTGCTGCGGCTGCAGCTGCTGCAACTTCAGGCACTGCAATCGCTGAAATTGCTACAATTAGCTTAAACACCAGCATTCAAGTCACTTCGATTTATGCCGCTCTAGAACGAAGAAGACAAGAATGGAATTACCAAAAATCCATAGCGCAACAAGATGTGAGAATAGGCAGTCAACAAGTAAAACTATCCGAAGATAGAATAAGAATTGTCGGGCAGGAAAGAACCATGGCATTGCTCCAAAATGATCATGCCAAAGCAACTTTAGATTTCTTGAAAAACAAGTTTACCAGCGCAGAATTATACGAATGGATGAGTAAGATATTGGAAGAAGTATATGCCTTCTTTTTACAAGAGGCAACGGCTATGGCCCTTATCGCTCAACGACAGCTTTCTTTTGAAAGACAAATCAATCTTCCGCCATTTATCCGAAATGATTATTGGATTATTGACGAGGGGTCTGTGGGTGGCGTAAGCATTACTGGAGAAGTGGCAAAAGATAGAAGAGGGGTAACAGGTTCCAGTCGATTGTTAAAAGACATCTATGAATTAGATCAATATGCATTTAATACCAAATCTCCTAAAATGCAGATGTCTAAAACAATTTCTCTGAACGAAATAGCACCCATTCAAATGCAGGAATTACGTGAAACAGGCAAAATGGTTTTTGCCACCACGCAAGACCAGTTTGACAGAGACTATCCTGGACATTACCTGCGTTTGATAAAAAGAATAAATGTAACGGTAATAGCTCTCAATTCTCCGGTGAAGGGTATTAGAGCCACCCTGACCAATGCCGGAGTATCTAGGGTTATCACAGGAGGTGATATTTTCCAAGAAAAGGTAATCTATAGACAGCCTGAACAGATAGCGCTTAGTGGCGGTGTAGGTGACTATGGTGTTTTCCAATTACAGTCAGAAGGGGAGTTTTTCAATCCATTTGAAGGTACTGGCGTCGATACTCAATGGGAACTTAGAATGGAAAAAGCCGCCAATCCATTTGATTTTAATAGTATTGCTGATGTTTTAATTTCTATTGATTACGAAGCCTTAAATAGTTTTGTCTATCGTTATGCTGTTGAAGAAAAGCTTAATTCGAATCAGATTAATCTAAACAATCTAACCATTAGTTTCAAAAACAATCTACCCGATCAGTGGTTTGACCTGTATAATCCTGACCAAGTAGACACACCATTCGACGTGAAATTTAACATTTCAGAAACTGACCTTGCACCAAATATTTCCGGAGCTTTGGTCGAACATGTTTCAATGTATTTTGTAATGAAAAGTGATTCGCAGATCTTCATTGGAAATATTTCATTGCTGCATTCCGACCTTCCACCTCAAGGTAGTTCGAACAATAATTCAAGTGAGATTGGTGGTAGTGGAGAGCCTTTAGACAACTTAATTTCTACAAGAGTTAATGGACAAGGTTTTGTCAACCTACAAGGCTTAAACATAACTGGACAATGGAGATTGATTGTAGAAGATTCAGCGGTTCAGAATTTCAATTTAGAAAATGTAGAAGATATAATTCTTGCAATATCG
>JAJRRH010000110.1 GCA_024279715.1 Bacteroidota bacterium | reverse complement strand
CTGCTGTCGGCAACTTTATAGCTGCCACTTCTCTAATCATCCCTTCAGTAATAGGGTAGTCTATTGTTTTTAAAAATGAAATAGCCCCTCTGATTGCAAAAAATTCCTGTGGTGTAGTTATGCCTCCAACTCTAGAAGGTCTTGCCATACCCGAAGAACATCTTCCTCCAAGGCTAATAGAGGTTATCTCCGTAATAACAGGTTGCTCTCTTTCTTCATTAGGCAGACTTTCCATAGCCTCCATAATACTCAGCAATAGCTCTTTAGTAAGTTTTGTTTCCTCATTCATGCAATTATTCTACAGTTATATGGCTGATAAAATTAGTTCGTTTTTCACTTTTTTGAAAAAATACTCTTTTTTCACATCTGCAAAAACTTGCCTACAGAGCTTCTATTCAAGCCATTTTGCATATCTAGAATTATAAGTTATACTTTTCATAAAAAAGGATAAATAATGATTCTAATCATAAACGATAACAAGCTCCAAGATACTATACTCTCCCAACTCATACAGCCCGCACTAAACCAACAACAAGTGCCTATCAATCCTGCTCCTGCATCCAAAAAAGATGACAGCACAAATGTGTCTCTCGACCAGCATATTGATATAGCCACAAAAGCAGAGACTATATCGTCAGTTCAAATCCCAGAGAAGATAAGCGCAGAAAAATATATTGACGGTGAATACACTTATTACAAATTTGATAAGCGGTATGTACGCTACGACCTCGACGACAATGCAGCAGGCATCAAGCACAGCTGCTACTACAACCATCGCCCAAGGGTTGACAATGCTGAAAAGTAAGTATATGAATCCCTCCCAGATGGTGGCAGACAACCTCTCGAATATCCATACCAACCATATCACAATGATGCCTACGCCAGGACTCAAGAAAGAGCAGCGCGAAGTAGTCGAAGCTGAGAGCAAACAGCTCTTTGAGGATGTACGAAGCGGTAATCTTGACTTCATAACGGATATTCTCGCAGCACACGCCATCATTTTGGACAACATATTCTATGTCTGCCATAAAAAAGCTTCAAAAGGCAACCATTTTACTGAGTTGAATACACTTGCGCTCAAAGCCTCCGACCAGCTTCGTAAAACTGGATTAGCACTGGCTCAAATCAAAAATGTTATTCTCAACATCGAAAACTTGAGCTTCCAGCAGAACAACCTCATACAAGTCGGTATCGATAGGAAAAATTGTGACGCAGGAGAGAAATATGGCGAAACACTGGTAACAGCAGAGCCGTAAGCAACAACGAATGACAATACGAACCAATAAACCCTGGCAAAAGAGTACAGGACCAAAGAGCGTTCAGGGAAAACAAAAAAGCTCTCGAAATGCAGACAGAGGCAAGATGCCGATTCGCTCCATGCATAAGATAGTCAGTCGTATCCATAAGGAGCGGTTGGAACTGCTGCGATGGATAGAGAAGACATATAGGATTAAGGTGAGATATTAATATTCTAATAGCTATTAAGTTATCTATTAGATAAATTATGCCATACTTCTATTATCAATTCAATCGAAGGATAGTAGATGCTGAAAGATAAACTTTTGCACGAGAAGCTGGGTATCCCGCAACAGACACTTCAAAAATGGAAGAAGTCGGATACCTATACCTCTCTGCTCTACAAATACCTTGTGCATCAGGAACAGAGCAATTTCATCACTGATACTGAAAAGGTAGCTTCTTTCTACAACTACGAACTGCTTACCCCCAAGGAGTTTAGCCGTATTGTTGAACATAACTGGGATACTTTCGAGCTTTTTAGAGACTATAATCATACCAAGACGGTAGACATTCAGAAAGGCGATGATTCACAGATTGCGACTATCGCTTACGATGCCAACCACAAAATTATATTGATTATTAGGTATATCTATGCGCTCAGCAAGAGAAAAGAGCACTTCTTCGATGAAGTAGAACGGACAGTCAAAATGATAAAGAGCAACTCAGACAACAAATTCGTCTCGAGGTTGGTCTATGTCACCACAACTGAAAAAAAACCAAAATACTTTGATGAATTGAAACACGATGTGAGCTTGGTTAGCTATGCCAGCCTTTATGCGGGGGTATCTGACAAGCACCTACTGATTGTGTAATGTTAGCTTGAAAACTAAAATAGGAGGTAATATGTTAAATCTGACCAGTTTGAATATGCCCAGTTCAAACATTTCATTTGTGATAAATAAGTGTCCTGCAACTAACTATAAGACACATTTTTATGGACTGGATAAGTATAAATTATTTAAAAATAGTGATAAGTTTAAAGAGCAAGAGGAGGCATTGTGGAGATTGAAAAACGGGCTAAGACTGGACTTTAAGCAGTTAAAATTGTTGATGAACCTTGGTGATACGGCATTGAGAAAATGTATAGATGAGTATTTTGAAGCCACAGGTCAAACTTGTCGGAGTGGTAAAAAGATTTCGGTGTCAGGACAAGATTTTCAAAAGTTTTTTGATGAGAACTGTGTCAATTAGGCGTGTTGATTCGTGCTGTTCTAAAGATTACTATAGTCTATTTCTATTTTTGGTTCGGAACCATTACAGATATTCTCATAATGATTAAAGAGTCTGAATATGTTGAAGCGTTGCTGGGGTTTTAATTGTTCAGCATCATAATATTTATCCCCAGTACTCTCTTTGCTGCTGTGTGACATAATATAGTCAATCTGGCGTTGATTTAAACCTCTGTCGGTTGTGATTGTGCGAAAGAGTACTCTAAAGATATGAAGGGATAGCCCTCTTGTATCTTTTAGTTTAAATTCTCTGAGAGCTTTATCAAAGTGATAGGGTAGAACACTTTCTATGTCACTTTGAAAGAGATATTGTTCGGTATCCTCCTCAAGTAATCTCTCTGCAATGAAAGGTGTAATGATTCTTGGTACTTTCACCTCACGAGAGTAGCCTTCCTTGTTTATTT
>JAJRRH010000109.1 GCA_024279715.1 Bacteroidota bacterium | reverse complement strand
TGTGATGCGCCAGTTGCTGGTTCATATTCCAATACATATACTGGTAGTTTGAACGTGACACTCTATGTGGGTCTTGTCCTGGCGCTTGGATAAATACCTCTAGATTTATATTGATATTTTTGTCGTCTTTGTACTCAAGATAGCTAAGCACGCTAGGGTCTTGCTTTGGACCAGGTACTCTAAATGGCTCTAGAGCATCCAAAGTAACAATCCAAGCAGACATATGGGATGCAAAGCTCTTTCCAAGAAAAGGTCCTAATGGAATATACTCCCATTTCTGAATGTCACGTGCAGACCAATCATTAAATAGACACATGCCAAATATATAGTCATCGGCTTCGTTGGTAGTAATTCTTTCGCCCATGGCCTTGCCCTGATAGGTTACAAAACCTAGTTCTAATTCAAAATCCATCAATCTACATGGACCATAGGATGGGGCAGAGGCATCAGCAGCTTTACTTTGACCCATCGGTCGATGAAAGTCAACACCAGTGACTACAATTGAAGAAGAACGACCATGATATCCAACAGGTATATGCTTCCAGTTTTCTAGTAACGCATTTTCTGGATCACGAAACATCTTACCTAGATTCGTCGCATGTTCTTTGCTCGAATAGAAGTCTGTATAATCCCCAATAGTAATTGGTAAATGCATGGTTGCTTCTGACTGAAGATCCAAAACTTTGCCGTTATGGGTGGATACAGTGTCATTAGAATCGCGAAATAATTCGGATATTCGTTGGCGCAAAGAACGAGTCCCTTGCTTTCCATATTTCATTAAATCGTTAAGTTTGTCTGAGGAAAAAACAGAATTATCAAAGCCTAAGTCGTTAAATAAGCCAAGTTTAGCAACCGCAGAAAGATCAATAATGTGTTCGCCAAGAGCTACTCCAACACGTGCTGACTTATTGTTAGTATTATAAATTCCAAAGGGAAGGTTTTGGATTGGAAATTGTGAATTTTGAGGTACATTTACCCACGATTTGTGTCTGCTGTCATTCGCTTCTATCATGCTAAGTCATTTTTTATTTGAGCATCAAAAATAGCGATTGTAAAGACATTATGATATCATTTTAGCTAAAAATATTGAAAGGGAAGAAAAAAATAATCTATGGTCTCATTCTGGCTTTTATTTCAGGGCATTTTTTGTTGACTTTTATATATTGTATGCCTGATCGTTATTTCCCTGAAGTAGTGAATGTTTGGACAAGGTATTATATCAATCCAGCATTTAATCAAGGGTGGACAATGTTTGCTCCCAATCCACCTACTAAGGAGAAATGGATGGAGTACCGTTGGGCAAGTGACGGTAAATGGAATGAATGGCATCGAGCGGACACTTTGTATGAACGACCATATCATCTGTATCGGGTTACGCACCATGTCAAAATGCATCACATCATTCAAAACTCGGCCGCTCACTTATGGGGAGAAGCGTGGAAGTCAACACAAATGGCGGACAAGTACTATGCTGAATATGAGGGCGATTCCTTGGCTTATCTTTATGATTCCTTTGGATACCTAACCTGTATGCATTTGACGGAGAAGATTATTGTAAATATCCACAACGTGAGTAAAGAGTCAATTGACTCGATTGACATTCGCTTGATATTGAAAGATCCGTTTATTATGGATGATAGAGCAGAGATAGATTCAGTTTATTATGAGTTCCCTACAAAAATACTAGATGACTGATGAAACTTTATAATCAACTAATCAAGTATTTATCTGATGAGATCCATAACCCTAAATCGATAAGATGGTTTAGAGTGGCGCTCTATATCGTACTGCTTTATCAAACAATTGTCTTGTGCCTTCCCATATCGGATTATTTGTGGGGCTCTGAATCATGGATAAATCCTGTACGAAGTAAAAATACTTGGACTTACAATTTCTTTATGGCGCTTCATAATGTCAAATGGGAGCAGTATTATTCTATACTAATAGGTATTCAGTTATTAGGTATAGGGCTTGGACTGCTACGCAAATTCACATATTTAGCAAATGTGTTGGTATATGTTTCAACAGTGCTTTTGTTTAATAGGGCATACTTGATTATGACTGGGGGAAATTACCTGATTCATATCTTGTTGTTCTTCATGTTGTTTATGAATGAAAGTGGTAAGAGGCAGGGCATCAACGCTTTCTTAACCAATGTGTTTCATTGGGCATGTAAAATTCAATTGCTTGTTGTGTACTTCTTCTCTGCCATATACAAACTAACAGGAAGTGTTTGGCGTGATGGGGAGTCTCTTCATTATTTGATGAATATGGAGGAATTTAGTTTGCCTTTTTTGACTGGAAACCTTGAAGACTTTGGAGGATTACTTGTCTTAGGAACATATATTTCTTTGTTATATCAAATGTTATTTCCGGTTCTAGTTTGGGTGAAAAGAATTAAAATTCCATTTTTGATGATAGGAGTGGGATTTCATTTGATTACTATTTTTGTAATGGGTGTGCCCTTGTTTGGTATCACAATGATAGTCAGTTATTTCTTGTTTCTTTCTGACGATGAATTAGCTCGTTTGTTTGCAGGAAAACCTCACTGATGCTGTTGTTAAATAGCTCGATGCTAGTATAGTAGATTGCGTTCGTGCGTATAGGATTCCATTAATACAGTTTATGAAGGTTAAGTGAATTCTATCTTAGATAAAAATATTGTTAGATTTGTACAATATAAATAATTTAAAATTCAACATAATGAAAAAACTTTTTACTTTAATACTACTTGTGGTGGCATATTCATCTACTGCATGGGCACAATTGCCTGATGGATCCATAGCGCCAGACTGGACAATGACCGATATAAACGGTGATGAACATACACTTTACGATTACCTTGATAATGGATATACGGTAATCCTTGACTTTTCAGCGACTTGGTGTGGCCCTTGTTGGGGATATCACCAATCAGGTGCTTTGGAAGAGTTATATATGAATCATGGGCCTGCGGGAATGGCAAATGTTTCAGCGACTACTACGGATGACGTCATGGTTTTCATGATTGAAGGAGATGGAAGCACTACCGCTGAGGATTTAGCAGGTACAGGTTCAAATACTCAAGGAGATTGGATAACTGGTACGCCATACTCGATAATTGATGATGATGCTATAACAGAACTTTATGCTATTGGATATTGGCCTACTATCTATACCATCTGTCCTTCAAGAGAGATTACTGAAAGTGGTCAGATAGGAACAAGTGCTCATTACGATATTGCCAACGGTTGTGGATTTGCACAGTTTGATTCTGATATGCGTTTGATTTCTTTGGAGTCTCAAACGTCTATTTGTGGTACAGACTATACTCCGGCAGTAAAAGTGCAAAACTTAAGTACTACAACTACTTACACTTCAGCAACTATCAAAACGATGCAAGGTGGAACTGAATTATCTTCTTTTGATTGGACTGGCTCTCTTGCTACGTATGATATTGACGTTATCGATTTGCCAACAATTTCTAGTTTTGATGTGAATTTACCTCTTAGTTTTGAATTGATAGCTGAAAATGATATGGATGCGGATAATAATTCTGTAGAAGCGTCATTAACTAGTGCTATTACTTCATTTAATGTGGATGTAGAAATATTGACGGACAGCTATGGTGCTGAAACTTCTTGGTCAATTAATGATGCCTCAGGAGCTGCTGTTGCTAGTGGTGATGGTTATGGTGATAATACGGTATACAATGAAACGGTATCATTGCCATCTATTGGATGCTTCACATTTACTATCAATGATTCTTATGGTGATGGCATTTGCTGTTCTTATGGTGAAGGTTATTACAAGTTGACGGATGACCAAGGGAATGTTTTGATGCAAGGTGGTGAGTTTTCTGATTCTGCTGATGAATTGATAGAAAATGATGCAGTGAGTGGAATAGAAGAAATATCTGACCTTACAGCATTGGCGATCTTCCCTAACCCTGTTGCCGAAACGGCAAATATTTCTTTTAACTTAAAAAGAAGTTTAGAAGTAACTATTGAAGTTTACAATATGTTGGGAGAGAAGGTTCTTTCTGAGAATAAAGGAACTATGACGGACGGAAGTCAATTGGTAACAATTGATTTTTCTACAATAAACAGTGGTGTATATTTTATCGCAATTGTAAGTGATGGTAATGTAACTACAAAGAAAATTACAGTAAGCAAGTAATTGATTGCTGATTGAATTCAAAAAGCCGTTCTGTTTGTCAGGACGGCTTTTTTGTTTAAAATAATGAGGGTCTATCGTAAGATTTGAATAGTACCTTCAAGTTCATTGGTGGATGAGTGTTCTCCGCATTCTGATCGTGCAGAGATTAAATAGTAGTAGGTCGCTTCATTCATAGTGTTTCCACTAGAAGAAGATCCATCCCATAAACAACCTCCTTCGTGAAGTATATTTCCCCAGCGATTATAGACTGTTAGATCTACTGAAAGCGTTACATAATTACAGAAATCAACTTCAGGACGAGTATTGTCGAATAGTCGAAATACATCATTGGTTCCGTCATTGTTTGTCGTTATAATGTTGGGAGCAATAAGTGTATTAACATCGACATAGGGAATTGTTTCCACTTCAAATAAATCTTGAGAGAAACAACCAAGATGATCGATAGTTACAAAATAACTTCCTTCTTCATAAAAACTTGCATTAGGACCAATATCACCATTGTTCCAAGCAATATCTCCGAATACGTAGTTGCTTGTTAAATGCAAAGTATCAGATTCGCAAAGTGTGTAATGTGATTCTACTAAACTTTCTGGAAAAAGAACGTAAGTAACAGTTACATCTTCAATAATCGTAAAACAATCATTTGATAAGGTAACGGAATATAATCCTGAAGTGGAAACACTGATACTAGAGGTTTCTTCTTCCGTACTCCAGAGATATTCATCAGTGTTTACATTTGTCGCATCAAGGGTAACTTCAATAATTTCATCGCAAATGACTAAATCGTCAAGATCTGCATAGGGTTCATGTAGGAAGTCAATGACAATCTCATCCGACGCAAAACATAAACCATTTTCTACCACCACGGAGTATGTCCCGGGATATTCAATATCTATGGAAGGTGTAGTCTCTTGGGTGCTCCAAAGAATGGTGTAAGGGGTCTCGCTAACTGATACTTCCACAATGTCTCCATCACAAGCTAGGATGTCTTCGGGCAATGTTACAGATGGTTGAGCAAAGATGTAAGATGTTTGATCGATTTCATACCATGAACTATCGTAATAATAGTTAAAAGTTACATTCAGTTCATTAGGTTCATTATAATACTCAGTGAAATAACTTATGGAATATACTGTATCATTGATGCCAACACCATCTATCGTCCAGAAAAGACTGTCGGGCTCAATAGGTAAACTAGAGAGGAAGGTTGTGCTGTCGCCAATACAGACATCACTAACTAATATATAAGGGGTAATAGAACAGCTATTCATTGTATTTGGAAAAAAAATAGACGCACTGCCGTTTAGATCGAGGATGTTTTCTGATAATATCGGAGACCCGTCAGGATCAGTAATTTTGTCTAAAAACCCATTAGAATTGATGAAATACATATTGCCATCAGGACCACGTTTTATGTGATTCCAATCACCAGAAGCTATTAGTTCTCCAGAGATCACAAACGTATTAAAATTGAAAGTTGTCGCATCATGTCGCCATATTTCAATATTGTCTTTAAGAATATACAGATAATCTCCACTATCCGTAAAGTCACAATAGTCATTCGTAACGAAACTGCTGATGACATCTCCAGAATTACTAAACCCTGAGGTGACTTCACCAGTATTGTTATCAAAATTAAATAAAGTGGCGTAATGACCTTTATGAATCGTGA
>JAJRRH010000108.1 GCA_024279715.1 Bacteroidota bacterium | reverse complement strand
GGTGCAACCAATATTGGATATTCAAGAATTGAAAAAATGTCAAGAAATTATTGAGAGTATTTATATCAAGGAGGAACTGATTAATTATATTGCAAAAATTGTAGTGAGTACAAGAAAAAATCCTGACTTATATTTGGGGGCATCTCCTCGTGCTTCTCTCTCTATTTTAAAAGCTTCAAAAGCATTTGCGATGATCAATGGAAGAGCATTTGTGACCCCAGACGATGTGAAATTTGTTACGCCAGCTGTACTCAATCATCGAATAATTTTGTCACACGAGCGTGAAATGGAAGGACAAGAGGCGGAAGATGTAATCAAAGAAATGATAGAAGATATCACCGTGCCTAGATGATTCAAAAGATAAAGGATATATATATTGGAGAACGTTTTTTACTCTATGCGGGCCTTGTTGTATTGTGCTTTTCTTTGAGTTTTTCGTTTTCGTTTTTATTTCCAATAGCACAAGCTATGTTGGCTATTCTGGTTATTCTAATGATTGCTGATTTGGTGACACTTTTTAATAATGAAGTAACCCTGTCGGCAGAAAGAATCATTCCAGAAACGATGTCTCTGGGAGATGAAAACCCAATTACTATCCGTGTGAGTAATCCTACTCCAGCTAAATTAGAAATCACCATCATTGATGAGCTTGCACCACAATTTCAAACCCGTGATCTTGCGTTTAAAATAACCCTTGATGCTGAGGAACAGAAGTCCATTGACTATACCCTCCGACCCACTACACGAGGGCTTTATTCTTTTGGAAATCTTCTGTTTTTTGTGGAGTCTTTTTTGAAAATATTCAAACGTAAGATTCAAATTGAAGCAAAAAAGGAGGTATCTGTGTATCCTTCTATCATGCAAATGAAAAGTTTTGAGTTAATCGCTTTTTCTAGAATTGCTACTATGAGTGGATTAAAAAAACTAAGACGAATAGGTGCTAGTTATGAGTTTGAAAAAATAAAAACGTACGTACAAGGAGATGATATTCGACACATCAATTGGAAAGCTACAAGTAAAAGCAATCAGCTGATGGTGAATCTTTATGAGACAGAACGTTCGCAACCCATCTATGCTGTAATTTGTAAAAGTCGGGAGATGATGATGCCGTTTCATGGCATGAGTTTATTAGATTATGCTGTGAACACATCGCTTGCGATTTCAAATATCGCCTTGCTGAAGTACGATAAAATGGGTTTGATTACCTTCTCGGATAAAATTGGGACAACGCTAAAAGCTTCGAGAAAGAAGATGCAATTGAAGAAGATCATCCGATCACTATATAATGAATCAGAAAGGGATACGGAAGCTAATTATGAACTGCTTTATAGAAGTCTTACGTCAATTGCAACCACTAGGGCCTTGTTATTTCTGTTTATTAATTTCGAGAGTATGTATGCTCTAGAAAGAGCCTTGTCGATTTTACGAAGAATAAATAAAAGACATTTACTCGTCGTGGTCTTCTTCCGCAACACTGAAATAGAGGAATACTCCTTGAAAGATCCCAACAACTTGCGGGAAGTGTATCAGCAGACGATTGCTAAAAAACTAAGCCACGAAAAGGAGATGATTGTGAGCAGATTAAGGCAAGCTAAGATTCAAACTGTTCTTACCACACCTGAAGATCTCTCGATGGACACCATCAATAAGTACTTAGAATTAAAATCTAGAGGGGTGATATAGTGGCGTGAGATACGAGCAAGAGCAGAAGCAAGAAAAGTAGAGCGTGTTGTATAGAAGATTAATTCTTGGATAAACACGAATCTCAAACAAATAAAAGTCAATCATCCATGTTCCCTAAGCGTTGATGAATCAATTCAGCTTCATATCCTTTGTAGTACAAAAAACGATAAATTTTGGCATTACGTTCTTGCGGTGTCTTGCCTTTTAGATGTCTTTGCTTTTGTGATATAAGTCGATCCATCTCCTTTAGATACTCATCCATGTTGATGTCACTAAGGGCTTTACCTATATGACTTGATTGAATGTTATTCATCATTAATGCTTGTCTGATTTTGTTTTTACCCCAGTGTTTCAGTTTAAATTTACCACTTGCAAAAGCCTTTGCAAATCGCAGATTATCAACCATTTTAAGTCTTATGAGATCGTCCATGAATTCTTCTTCTATCAACGGGGGTAGTTCAAGAGATTGTATTTTTTTTAAAACCTCTTTCTCACAGCGTTCACGATAATTGCAAAAGAAAAGAATCTTATTCCACTTTTCTTCTCTGTCTTGTGGGATCATGATAGCGGCAGATTATCTAGATAGAATGATGTAATCCTTCAATACTGTACGTAGAAAGACAAGTTGTGGTTTTTTATTCGTCACACCCATCACGGATTCTACTCTTTTTACCGCCTCTTTAATCGCTTTTTTATGCGCTTCATTGGGTGATCTATTGTATCGTTCGATGACTTTTTTGATAAGAATCATATCGTTTTCAGTGAAAAAAGATACCACTTTAGGGTAAGTCAGATCATAATTTTCTAGAGTCTCAATTTCTGTAAGTTTTTTTAATTTGAAGCCTCCACGAGAAGATATCCGGATAACTGCCGTATTGGACACAATGCCGCCAAGTCGTTGTGACCTGTCCGTTGAATTGACGTAAATAGCAGCCAAAGAACCAGCGGTAAACCAGATGTCCACCATACGAAAAGACCACCTAATGATAAAGTCTAAAAATTCTGGATGTTTGCCATCCATACGAACTACTTTTAGCCCTAACGCCATTTTTCCTAAAGTCTGACCATTGTTTAATACTTCCATGACTAGGGTATAGAACAGAATGATTGGGGCTACAAAATATATGAAAAACAATTCTTCCTCCATAAATAAATCGGCAAACAGGAATGCTAATAGCATGATTGATAGCCACATGACAACCTGATCAATAAACCAAGCCAAAGCCCGATCACCCACGCCAGCTAGATCATACTCTATTTTTACATTCTGAGTGGTATTTATGGTAATTCTTTTCATCCCGTATAGCAAAAGTAGTTTTTTTATTATTCAAATGAAGGTTATGCGGGACATAAAAAGCTTCTCATGAATTAGTAAGGTATAACTGTATTTGCGTTGGTAATCAGTAAGACCGTGCGATACAGCGAATCAATAAAACCCTATAAATTACTTTCAACACAAGGTATTTTGAACTAATTTTGAATTATCATTGCAGTGGCGAAATAATAACATAGATTGCTGCATTAATTTTGATAATAACCCATGTTATTTAATTCTATAGATTTTGCCATATTCTTGCCAGTAGTTTTTCTACTCTACTGGTTTGCCTTTGGGAAGAGTTATCGTGCGCAAAATGTATTGATTGTTTTAGCCAGTTATCTTTTTTACGGATGGTGGGATTGGAGATTCCTAGGGTTAATACTCTTTAGTACCATAGTGGACTATACGATAGGCCGTAATTTAGAGCGAGAGGATAGTGATTCCAAGCGCAAAACACTACTTTGGATAAGCATAATAGTCAATCTTGGGTTGCTTGGATTCTTTAAATATTACAATTTCTTTTTAGATAATTTTGTAGATGCTTTTAGCTTCTTTGGGCAGACGATTGATGCGAAGAGGCTAAATATTATACTTCCTGTGGGGATTAGTTTCTATACGTTTCAAACGTTGAGTTATACAATAGATGTGTATAGGCGTAAACTAAAAGCTACCGACGACTTTGTTGTATTTTCTGCCTTTGTAAGTTTCTTTCCACAGTTAGTCGCAGGTCCGATTGAGCGTGCTACACATCTCCTTCCGCAGTTCGATAAATCCAGAAATTTCGACTACTCCCTAGCGGTCAATGGTATGCGACAGATATTGTGGGGATTAGTTAAAAAAGTAGTTATCGCAGATAGCTGTGCCGAGTACGCCAATATTATTTTTAATAACTATGGTGATTATGGGGGTAGCACCCTCTTATTGGGCGCTTTATTTTTCACTTTTCAGATTTACGGAGATTTCTCTGGATATTCAGATATTGCTATCGGAACTGCCCGTTTGTTTGGTTTTGATCTGATGCAGAATTTTGCCTTCCCATATTTTTCTCGTGATATTGCCGAATTTTGGCGACGTTGGCATATTTCACTTTCAACATGGTTTCGTGATTATCTCTATATACCACTTGGAGGTAGTAGGGGTGGTCTTGGGATGAAATTGAGAAATACCTTTATAATATTTCTAGTCAGCGGATTCTGGCATGGTGCCAACTGGACATTTATCGTGTGGGGTGCATTGAATGCAATATACTTTTTACCTCTTCTGCTTATGGGTAAGAATCGAGCCAATATTGGCACTGTTGCTGAAGGGAAATACTTGCCTTCTATCGAAGAACTATTTCAGATGGGGTCTACATTTTTCATTACTGTAATCGCATGGGTGTTTTTCAGGGCAAATACGATGGGTCAGGCGATAGACTACCTTCGTGAAATTTTCTCCAGATCTACATTTTCTATACCAGAAGTCAGACCTAGTATCGTTATATTTCTTATCGCTATTTTTGTCATAATAGAGTGGTTCGGAAGAGAAAATAAATTTGCTTTGGAGAATTTCCCATCTTCCTGGAGCCAGATGATTAGATGGACGATATATACCCTGCTTCTTATACTTGTGATAATTTTTCAAGGCAAGCAACAGACATTTATTTACTTTCAGTTTTAAGGATGAAGAAATATCTTAAAAATACTTTTTTATTTATCGTTATTAGTTTGACTTTGACGAGTGTTTTGTTTTTCACTCTTAGGTCTTCCGTAGTATCGAGGGCTGATTTTAGAATATCAGCAGATACGGAGTACGCTATGTTTGGGCATTCGCATCCTGAGCATGCATTTAACGACACGCTCATTTCCAATTTCCGAAACTTTGCAAGTTCGGGAGAAGCATATTTCTATACATACCAAAAAGTAAAACAGATACTAACTCAAAACCCACAGGTGCAAACAGTTTTTATAGAATTTAGCAATAACCAGATAAATGAGACTAAAGATGAATGGATCTGGGCGGACAAGTATATTACCAATCGTTATCCGCAGTTTGCTCCTTTTATGGATAACCAGGATAATATGATTTTATTAAAAAATAATTATTCAGGATATGTCAATAGCCTGTCTGTAAGTCTTAGACGCAACTTTGAACGTGTATTAAAACAAGATTTTTCTTTTAAAGATGTTCTTGGTGGTTATGTTTATTCCAAGCGAGACAAAATTGATTCACTGATCGTTGCTTACAGGGAGTTTCCAGATAAAGCGGAACATTTCAGTGAAGAATTGTCACCCATTAATTTATTCTACCTTAGAAAATGTATTGACCTTTGTAAGGAAAACAACAAGAAAGTCATTCTTGTCCGTACGCCACAACATCCTTTGTATGCTGGTTGGGAAATAGAAGATCAGTTTCAGCAGATTGTAAAAAATGATTTTGGAGATGTAGAATTTTGGGACTTTCAGGATTTCAAATTGGATCAAGCAGATTTTTCGGATCTCGACCATTTGAATTATCAAGGTTCCACCAAATTTTCAATTTATTTCGAATCTTATTTAAAGGAAAATAGGTAATATTATACACCTTCAGGGGTTAACGCATCAGATACATTTTTCCCAAGCCTTCTTTGAAATATTTCTTAGCACTGGTCTGTCGGTACTCCATATCCTCCCCTTGGTATTTTATGGTCACTCGATAGAGATAGACCCCATTTGCCAACGGATCTCCAAAATCATCCTTACCATCCCAAGCGTAGTCCGTGATATTTCTTCCGATTCGTATATTTCCAAGTTCTTCTTTGTAGATTGTCTTTACTATTCGCCCAGTTATAGTCATGATTTGTATCTTCATATAGTCGGGTACAGCCTCTCCGCTAAGTGTAAATACAAATTGGGTCTTGGTAGAAAATGGATTGGGATAGTTCAATACTTCCGATATATAGCTTTCATGGTCGATGGTGAAATTAATGGTATAGTTTAAGTCTCCTGAGGCGTTACCACTTTTGTCTGAAGCGATGACAAGGAGTTGGTATTGTCCATCAAGTACTAAGTTCGGCTTGTACTCTAGTTTGGATATATTGTTTGAACCATTGGCAGGTATAAAGACTAGACTATACTCATCATTCTCTTCAAAGTTGATGCGTTTTTGGATGCCTTCAGGGTTAGTCAGAAAGACATTAAAAAATGCGGTATCTGAAGGTTCGTTCATCAATAGAAATGGATTTTCGTCGTCCAATGAAATTTGAATGAATGGCTTGGTGGAAACCAACTCACCATCCAATATGTGAATACCATCGAAGACGACATCCAGAATTGGATTTACATTATCTCCTGTTACTACAAATGGAATATGCGCAATATTATTGAAGTGATATTGCTCTTTTTGATCGAATCGTTGGAGCGAATCATTAAACGGATTCACTTCTATCCAAAATTTATTAACGCCTATAAATCCCGTAGTATTAAAATAAATAGTATCTATCAAGTGATCGCCAGCACGCAAAGAATCTTGTCTGGAATAGGGGATAGGGTGGATGTTCTGATTTTTATCTTCCACCCAATAGTTCACTTTCAAACTGTCCATATCCCACTTGCTAATATTTTCAATGGCGACAGAGAAACGCATAGTTGCCCCCTCTAAGAGTGTGTCTGAATGAAATGTGAAACCAATTTGTGGATTGATAGCCGTCTCTGGAGCAACCCCATAATTGACATGCCAAGCGTCTATCTGAGCTGGACTTTGGGTGATGCTGTCTTTGAATATAGATTGAAGTTTGAGGTATGGGTATGTACTGGGATTAATATAATCATTGAGATTTATCTCCAAGGATTGATCTCCATCAAAAACTGCTAATGGGATATCCACTTCTGCCCCATTTTCAGTAATACCTTTAAGTTTAATATATGTTTGATCGTTGGAAGGAGATTCCAAAGAGTGACTATTCCACCATAGTCTATCCCAAGTGTAGGCAGGGCCGATAATGGTTGAGCGCATGCGTCCATTATCGCCGGATAATTCTAAATCGTAATACAGTTCAATATATGCCTCTGACGTTTCTCCCATCACTTCTTGGCTAGACTCTGGCGAGCCTATCTTGGTTAAGAAGATAAAAGGTCGTTGATCTTCGCCCAACCCAATTTCTGTAGCTCCCAATTCTACAAATTTGTCAAAGAGCCAAGGGGCATTGTTATTCCATTGGGAGTACTGAGCATAACGCCAGGTATAGATTAAAAGATAATGACCTTCTGGAATTTTATTGTTTAGCAGACTTTGCAAGGAGTCCATATGTGTTGGTATATTTGGACGAAAGATAAAATATCTTTCTGCACGGCTTCTACATGGTGCAAAGCCTTGGTTCAGCTGACCAAAATCATGATCTGGATTCTGTCCCTGGAAATTTGTCTCCCAAGGGTCAAGTGTCAGAGGATCGATAATGGCAACATGTAGCGCTGGGGTATTGGTACATCCTCCATATTCCATTAATTCACCATCTATCCGATATTCAGAGCTGTTTTGTGATGAAACAGAATTTCCAGTGACACTGCATTTTAGTTCTTTAGATCCGGTAAGAAATGCATATTCCTCTGCAAGAGTATTTCCTATCAAATGTGTTATGTTATTGGATTCAAATTGATGAAAATCTGCTTGTGACCAACCTTCCTCACCCTCGATGTATTGAAAACTACTTTCCTGCCATTGATAATCTTCTGTAGCAGTGCTGTCAATACTCACGCGCCAATAATAAACTGTGCTGTCTGTCAAAATAAAGGGTAATTCCCAATTAAGTACACCGCCAGATTGATTGATTACAGTACTTTGAAAAACGGGGCTATCGTAGTCAGGAGAAGTGTCAATTTCAAAACGATAATTTTTTTCTTCATCAAACGGATTGCCTGTACTAGCTTTTAGAGTGATATTATTTTCACCCACTATAGAGAAATTATATGGGTAGCCTGGCAGCACAGACCCTTCTGCCACAAGGATAGAAATACTTGCTGTATTGTTTCCAAAATCATCTAATTCATCAAGGGTGTTGGATGGTAAATCAACATTAACTTCAAGCGTATTTACACCTATTGTATGCGAAAAATCTAGAGGCAGTGTAAAGGAGATGGTATCTTTAAAGTACAGCCCTTCAATGACCTGACTGTAGATGGAATCGGGCTGACCATTTGGAAAATGCCGAATCAATTCTACTTCAAACTCTTCTGTAGTGGCTTTGCCAATATTTGTGAGAGTCACATGGACATGAATGCTATCGACAAGGATATTCAGTTCATTTTCCGTGATATTGATATCTGTATTATCAATACTAATATCGGGTTTGTCATGCGCATTCATTACAATGGATGGATCCCCTTGCAGGGTTATTCCTTCGCAGGTGCTTTTAATCACAGGACTTGGGTTTTCACCTTGAATATCACGAATCGAATATTGTATTTGATCACCTACGGATTTGCCATAACTGTCGGTAGATATCTCCCGATACAATTCGCTTGCAAAACTGTTGAGCCCAGTGGTAAACCCAAGATGTACACTTGATACAAATCCAATAGCTCCTTTATCGGGCAATAGTGTAAACTGTTCGCTAGTAGAATTCTGTGATGAGGTGTGGATGTTTCCTGAATAGCAGGAATTTGCTATAAAAAGTGGATAATGACCATTCCATTCTAAGTTCTCAGGATTGTCAATACTATAATCGAAACTACTTCCGGTAGCATGACCGAAGAAGGTCATAATAGATGTGCCGTCCGCTATTCTGTCCGAAATGGAATCGGACAATACCACTTCGATAGGAAGACTTGAGTTTTTTAAAAATGTGTGAACTTGTCCGCCAAAGAGACTGTCTTCGATGGTATTTGTATAACCGTTTAAGTAATTGGCGAATAGTAATTGTTCATTGGAATTCGATCCACCTCCGAAGTGCATAACGTGTTTCATCCATTCCGCAGGTTCTTGGTTTTCAAAAGTGACTACCTTGTTGAGATAGTCTTCTACTTGGTCGTTAGTAATCGCGCTTATCCGCCCTGTAGGAATGGCTGGTTCAAGGAGTGTTCCGTTCAATCCTGAGGTGATTAGATTATCACTTGGAGGATAGCCGAAGGAGGGGACAAGATTGTTTGAGAAATTAGTGGAATTGGTTCGACATTGAAAATTTCGAATGGATTTGCCGAGTAAAAACAAATGTGCGGGAGGATCGTCCCAATGGTTTAAAATGTGATTGGTAAATCGACGGATAGCAATCTCATGATGGACTATGCCACCACCATATTGATCGTAAAGCTCTTCAATATTAACTATGATTGATTCTCGTTCATCATTGGCACGATAGTCTGCATACATTTGAGCAGATGACCAAAGCTTATGGTGAGTAACGATAACAAATGCTGAATCTAGGACGAGCGATCCAAAATCTGTAAAATGTGCATTGTCCGTCACAGGAGTCAAAACATTAATCGTATGAATATTTTCAGGATAGGTGAGCAGGCATTTTGAATCGTTGTTGGTATTATTTTCTATGATTGCATCTAGTTGTTGATTTGTAAATTGTGGAATAATTTTTTTTTGGTTAGCTCCCAAAGTATATATTACCCCATTTGTATTACTGACATTTTGGAGGCTTAGATGTAGCTGATTATTGGTGTTAGGTACTTCAAAATATAGTTCGCTATCATCATCTGTAGTGAGTAGATGAGGGTAGCGAAGATTAATCCATGACACCACCACATAGTCTGCTTCCAGATTAAGGTCATCGATGACTTTATGGGATAAAGTAGTCGATTCACCTTCAAATAAACTAACAGGAAGATTAAAATAAAACTTATTCAACTGGTAGCCGGAGTACAAGCTGTCGATCAGCGTAGAATTGTTTAATTCGATTTGCAAATGATGGTTGAATTCACCTTCAGATTCAGGGTTATTCCTGCTCGAAGAGACAGTTTTTAGCTGTACGTCAGGTATACTTCCTCCTAAAGCAATATTTGGGTGAGGAATGTCATAACTACTTGTAATTTGTCCCCAGGGGAATCCAACAAAACTTGAAAACCACCCTTCGGTGTCTTCATATCCTGAAGCGAGTATACCCAGCCCAATTGGAGCACCTCCCCAGTATTGATTGGTATACATCTTTCTGCTTTCTTTCCAGATATATTCTACATTCGGATAACTATCAAAATTGGTATCATCAATGATGTCTATTCTTTCATTATCCAATTCGTCATTCCACGTAATGAAGTAGTGAAGTGTGTCATTGAACATGCTGTAATAAGGATTATTCAGCCCATCAGGATTAATGTAGATAAGACTATCTAGCCACCCATCATTATGGAATGCGGCAAATTCGATAATATCTTCTTCATCAAATATACCGTCTTCTTCCCCATAAATGAGGATGGGTATTTCTTTTTCTTTCGCAAATATTTGAAGGTTTCTAGGGTCAATAGATTGTATTGGAATCCCAGATGATACTAGGGTGTTGAAATCAATTTGGTGAATACCATCTTCGGTGATATCCATTTTGTAATAGCTTTGGCTATAATCTATCCACTCATTGCCGTATGATTGTGAAAAGCCTTGCAAGCTGCATAGAAAAAGGGTCAGTATGAGGCTTGCTTTTTTCAATAAGATCAGTTGTTTAGTCTAAAATTGACTGAAAAAATATTGCTATGAACAGCAAGAGATTGATCCCCTATGTCAGAGAAAGCGTAATCAAGTGAGAATCGTTTAAGTCTAATTCCAACCCCAATATTCGGTTGAAAAGTAAGAGTTTCTTCCCCTGGTAAATCTTGTTCATATTGAAAATTTCCAATCCCGCCTCTGAGAAAGATTAATCTTCTGTAGTCCACTTCAATTCCAGCATGAGGATCCATGCTTATTGGGTCACCGCTGATGAGTGTATTTCTCTTGCCATCCGTAGAAATGTCAATATCCAGTGCTGCGAGGATAGAGAAATCTGGGTTGATATCCATTTTTCTTCCCCCACCGATGATTAATTTTGGCAGAGTGATTTCTAATCCATTTTCTGGCAATTCATTTCCTGTGCGTATGAATACGTCAATGGTATTCTGATCGAGGGAGTAATTCCAAGCATTAAAAGTACTTGTAGCGTCCCGAAGTACTGCTCCTAGTTGCCAATTACCTGTTCGATATTGGGTGCTTGCATCCAGTCCAAAACCCCATGAATCTCCAAAATCACCAACAATTCTTCGAATAACTTTAAAATTAGCACCAAGTCGTAATTTCGGATTCATTTGCCTAGCGTAAGAAAAGAGAAAGGCATAATCGGCGGCTGAAAAAGGCGTAATTCTATTGAAGTCAATATTGCCTTCAGCATCAATCAACTCAGTAGTATTAGGTATGTCATCCACACCAAATCGAAGCATGGATATGGCAAAAGCTTGAGTAGAATCTATTTTTTTGGTAAAACCAATGTAGTCGTATTTGGCTATACCAGCAAAATACTCTGCATGCATTAGCCCTATTTCAGAACCTTCTGGTACTCCAAGAAGACCAGATGGATTCCAGTACCCAGCCGTAACATCATTGACAATACCTACTTGTGTACTGGACATTCCGAGTGCTCTAGCTCCTACACCAATAGACAAAAATTCATTGGAATATTTTGGTGGTTGACCTTGTAGGTTACCGATGAACATAAAAATGCCAGGGAGGAGAATGTATAGAAACCGCTTCATAAAGTACTGTAAGTTACAAAAATATTAATAAAACCCCATTCTCGGGGTGTTTTTTCTTGAATTACAAACTAGTAAATGGTCAAAAAATTGTTCAATTAAATGAGTATTTTTGGCAGTATGAAACGACACATCCCCAATCTCATCACGTTAGGTAATCTATTGTGTGGAAGTCTAGCGGTGGTAGCGGCTGTACATGGTGATTTAGAAAAATCAGGCATTCTTATTCTACTAGGTGCATTTCTCGACTTTTTCGATGGATTGGCAGCCAGATTGTTAAAGGTAAGCAATGACATGGGCAAGGAATTAGATTCTCTTGCAGATATGGTCTCCTTTGGTCTCGCACCGACACTGATTGCGTTTGAGATAATGCATCGAGCACTGTTTTTCTCCACTATGGAAATGGATAGTTTGATGCGTTATATTCCGTACATTATAGTGCTATTGTCCGCCATGCGTTTGGCTAAATTTAATATTGATGACCGCCAGACTATTGACTTTATCGGAATGCCTACCCCTGCTAATGCGTTACTTTGGCTTTCGATAGGCTTGAGTTTGGTTTGGTTTCCAAATGGATGGATTCGGGATTTATTTCTTCAACCCTATGTTGTTGCTATTACGGCAGTATTATCTGCGATAATGTTGGTTATTGAGCTCCCAATGTTTTCATTGAAAATAAAAAAACTAAGTATAAAGGGGAACGAATGGAAGTTAACACTGTTGATAATCAGCGTAATACTATTGTTGATTATGTCTGTACAAGCAATGCCTTTAATTATAATAATATACTTAATTTTATCCGTGATAAAATACCAGACCTCGAAGTCAAAGGATAATCGTGTAACGGGTTAGAAACTAGAAAAGAAAAATTGATTTAAACAGATGAAATTCAAAGCAGAAATAGACATAATGCCCTTGCCAGCATTATTGGATCCACAGGGTAAAGCTGTAACTTCAGGTATGGAGAGTATGGGATTGATTGAAATTGATAACGTACGAATCGGCAAGCACATTTCATTGATGATTGATGCAGCTGATGAATCGGTGGCTCGATCAAAAGTAGATGAGGCTTGTAAGAAATTATTGGTTAATGAGATCATGGAGAATTATACATTTAAATTAGAAACTGTTTAGAATATGCCAATAATAGGACTGATAATATTAGGAATAGGGGGGCTTTTAATTTTTCTTTATAACGGTTTAGTCGCTAAGAAAAATAAAGTAGAAGAAGCGGAGAGTGATATCGACGTGATGTTGAAAAAGCGATTTGATTTAATACCAAATCTGGTAGAAACTGTTAAAGCTTATATGAAGCATGAAAGAGACACACTTGTTGAACTTACAGAATTACGAAGCCAAGTACAACGTGGCGGATTGACCTTGGCAGAACAAAATGAAGTGGCATCAAAGGTCAATAGACTCGGACGAGGATTGATGTTTCAGGTAGAGAACTATCCGGATTTGAAGGCGAGTAATAACTTCATTCAATTACAAGCTTCTTGGAATGAAGTAGAAGAACAATTGTCGGCATCCAGAAGAAACTTCAATGCTGCGGTGAATAGCTATAATAATGGATTAGAACAGTTCCCAACCAATATTATGGCAAATAATATGGGCTATCAAAGGAAAGAGTATATTGAGATTCCTGAAGTAGAAAAAGAGAATATTAGCGCCAAGGATTTATTTGCAAGCTAATGCAAGAAGAGGAGAAACCAGGGGAAGAGAAAATGACCTTTTCGGCTTTTTATCAAACCGAATTACTTCCTGAACTTCAAGAACTAGAAGCGGAAAGAAAAGAGATAAAAAACACTTTAATTTATCCTACAGCGGGACTAGGAGTCTTTGCTATTATTATGGTGTTTATGTTGCCTAATCTAGGTATTCAATCTTTGGTTCTAACCGGGGTTACAGGTACTGGGGTATGGGTATGGTTTAAAACCAAAGCCTCTCGAGAATTCAGAACCAATTTCAAAATTTCAATTATCGGAAAGATACTGAGATATATAAATCCTAAGTATCGCTATAGTCCTTATGGGAGACTTGATAGAAATGAATTTGTAAGTACCGGAATTTTCAATAGAACACCTGAACGTTATCATGGAGAGGATCTGATAAGCGGTACGGATGACCAAACTGAGTTTAGTTTTTCTGAAGTAACAGCGCAATATTATGTACGGGATCAAAACAACCGTCAACAACTAAAAACTTTGTTTCGTGGATTGATTTTCAAAGCTGATTTTCACAAGCATTTTCAAAGTAGAACTGTAATATTGCCTGATATAGGAGAGAAATATTTAGGAGCTTTTGGTAAGGCATTACAAAGGTTAAATATCACAAGAGCCGGAATGGTTGAGTTAGAAAGTGTAGAATTTGAAAAAGAATTTGTCGTGTATTCTGATGATGAGATTGAAGCACGATACATACTTTCCCCTAGCTTTATGGAAAAATTATTGGTGTGTAGAGAACGATTGGATATTGATATTTCCCTGTCTTTTTATAAGTCAAATATATATATTGCAATGCCTTTCAGGAAAGATTTTTTTGAGCCGAGTATTTTCAAAACATTGATAGACTCCACAAAGGTGGAGGAATATTATGAAGATATGAAGATGGTATTAGAAATCATCAAAGAACTTAACTTGAACACCAGAATTTGGTCTAAAGTACCAGAATTTGAAGAGGAGAAAAAGAAGAATAATAACCATAGAAACCATAGAAGGGGATTCTAGAAAAGAGAAAATTATGAAACGAACGATCATCATATTAGCCATATTGGCAACGACTTTTTCTTGTGCGGATAAAGTTAGTAGCAAGAAAAACAAAGTAGAGACAAATTCAGGAGTTAATACTGTCAAGTCAACTGACAATAAAAATATAAAACAAGTTAGTATCAAATCCACGAGTGTTACTCAAAATGTGGATAAGGAGAAGTTCGCTTCGCTCATTGCCAAGAATGACGGACTTATACTTGATGTGCGTACTGTTAGAGAGTATTCTGCGGGCAATATTGATGGATCTGTGAATATCAATGTCAGTGATGGTAGTTTTAAGGAGAAAGTATCAGCGTTAGATAAAAACAAACCAGTGTATGTATATTGCAAAAGTGGTGGAAGAAGTTCTAGAGCTATGAGCATTATGAAAGGAATGGGATTTCAAGAGATATACAACCTTAAAGGGGGATATGATGGTTGGAAGTAGCTGAGGTCGAGAATTAAAATGATAATAAAAAAGCTGAATCAACCACGATTCAGCTTTTTTGTTCTTAACCAAAAACTATGAAATCCAACCCTAAGGTTGGTCTATGTGAATGATTCACATCTTTCAAATCCAACTATAATACAATTGGATAAATGAATACCCTACCATTAATTGAAATAAAGAATAAAAAAATGTTTTGGAAGAGTAATTTGCGATGGAATTACCTAGCTATTCGTTCTACCTGAATAATGTCTTCAGGATTAATTTGATCAAAAAGATCAATAGGCGACCATGTCTTGTACATACCACCTTCTTTTTTCAATAATGAATCATGTCGTTCTTTACTAGAGAAGAAAAACTTGGCATTACTTTCCCAAATGACACCATAAATGTCTTTTCCATTTCTGAATTTGAAACGACAGTGATTACCAAGATATGTTGTCAAATCTTTGATGTCCATGTACTGTAAGTGTTTTTTTTAGAGAAAATAATTTCTGCTTGTACAAAACTAAGTTAATATAGGGTATAAGTCCACTTATTGTTAGTCTTTTTTTCAACAGAAAGTGTAAAAATAAGGTACTATACTGACAGTAAGAGAGAAAGAATTAGTATTCTAGAGAGTATAGAATTGCCTCAATTTGCTTCATATATTCTCTGTAATTGAATTTGGGGGCAAACAAAAACCCTTCCACGGTGATTATTCTATTTTTTTTTGGGTCATGAACCGTTATGGAGGTGTATGGACCACCCATTAATGGCTCTTCAAATTTCCATAGTGTCTTGGTCTCAACACCGAAATTGCCGTTCAAATTGATTTCAGTAAATATAGGATGAAACTTTTCTTCAATTGACAATCCAACATCTTTGGTGCTTTGATATATTTTACCCGTCTTTGTGTTTATTTGGTCAATAATAAAAGAATGAGAGAATACACTATCTGTTACAAATGGTTGTACCCTGATGATAATATTCTGAACGACTTGATAGGCTCTTCCAGATAAATAATCCATCTTTTCTAATTGGTAGGATAGGTGATTGTCACCCTCCGAAACTAAGATAAAATCTGAAGGTATATCTATGGTGAGATCAAATTTGTTTTGAATTTTTTCTTGCGCTATAGGATCGGATATGCTGGCATTAATAGACTGATACCTCAATCGATCTTGATAGTTGAATACTTCTTTTATCTTATCTATGTCTTTTTCAAAAATCTCAAGAAATTCAGCACTGTCTTTGGCGTGAATGTATACCACCATTTGATCCAAAGCCCAGACATCTTTCTTTATGACAGTAGAAGCTTCCTTATTGGCTTCATTGTCTTTAATGTCAACAATAAGCAGGTTTCTGAATTGGCGAATAAGTTTTGAGAAGTCGGAATGAGTATATATTTCTACATCAAATTGAGGTTCATACGAGAAGTATGATGGAATTGTTTTTTGAAACTCTTTACGAATGGAATTTCCCGGAGATTCTTGGTGTTGTTGTCCAATTATGACAATTAACTCACCGCTTGATCCCACCGATTGAGGGAGAGTTTTTACATAGGGAGTGCTGTCCGAATCACACTTTATAAGTGTAATTAGAAATAGGAGCACGAGCCCTAATGCAGGCATTAACCGCCAATTACTATTTTTTGACCGGGTTTTAATTTCTTGTAATTAATATTGTAATTCAATTTTTTAATATCAGATACAGATACACCACTATAAAGTTTAGCAATATCCCATAGGGTGTCTCCTCTCTGAACAGTATGATAACGTTTGTCACCCACAGTTATTGCTTTTGTAGCTGATGCTGTAGTTGAACTTTTAGGTCTAATAGAGGACTTAATTATTAGCTTTTGACCAGGGTATATTTTATTTCCTCGAATGTTGTTCCATGCCCTTAGAGAGCTAACACTAACATTATGTTTTTCAGCAATAACTCCAAGTACATCACCACCTTTTACTTTATAGGTATATCCTTTTACGTTTTTATCAGCCAATAATTCCTCTTTCATTTTCTTCTTTGAAATTTTTCTTGGATTGAGACTGTACATTTCTTGCTCATGCTCGATAAAATCACCAATAAGCTCACGAGGCAAGGTGATAGGCTGTTGCAGTTCAGATTTAGGTATTATATTTCTAAAATAAACAGGATTTAGATACTCCAACTCAGTGGTAGATATTTCTAGAAATAATTTAAGATGATCGAAAGTAATGTGCTCTTTCACATGAATGGTGTCCACATCTGCGTAGGTTAGGCCAGGTTTAATTGGGAATATATTGAATTTGTCCGCATAGTTAAATGCGAAATTAACGGCAATAAAACTTGGGACATATCCTCTAGTTTCTTTCGGTAAATATTGTTTTATTTCCCAGAAATCTCTGCTGCCACCAGACCTACGAATTGCTTTATTTACATTACCTGGTCCTGAGTTATACGCTGCCAAAACAAGATTCCAGTCACCATATATTTTATACAATCTTGAAAGATATTTACATGCTGCTTCTGTAGATTTTATTGGATCCATTCTTTCATCCACATAAGAATCAATAAGCAATCCATTTTCTTTACCAGTGCCATACATGAATTGCCACAGTCCAGTTGCACCCCCTCTAGAACGTGCGCGTGGATTAAGTGCCGACTCAACTATCGATAGGTACTTGAATTCTAATGGAAGCCCATTTTTATTTAGTATTTCTTCCATCATAGGAAAGTATAATTTCGATTTTCCCAATACTTTTGACGTCCCAGCTCTACCTTGTTTTACGTAGTAATTGATAGATTGCCTTACTCTTTTGTTGTAATCTAGTTTGAATGGTGAATTATTGTCCAATACATCCATCATTTCCATATACTCTTCATCAGTGTATGTCGGTGTTTGTCTAAATAGCTTATAAACAGAAGAATCAAGATAAAGAACGGATGGATCAGTTTTTACCACGGTAACAAGACTGTCCCATTGATCTATCACAGGGTCATTTATTACCTCTAGCGAATCCACAATGACGCTATCTTTTTGGGTCACAATTAAGCTATCTTGTGCATACACAGTGTGAAAGCACAGTGTGATTAGGATAAGTGATATAGATTTTAACATTGGGCTAATATATAACATAATTCAATTTTAATAACTCTTCTAGTGGTACTTAATTGTTGTTATACGTATTACTTTCATTTTTGTTCATTAATTGAGAAGAAAAATCCAATAATGCTTTTTCTTGAAAGGGAGCTGCGATTAATTGTGTGCCAAAACCTAAGCCATTACTGTGGTTGTCTAGTGGTAGGGAAATAGCAGGCATTCCACTCAGATTTGCGTGAACGGTGAATATGTCTTGAAGATACATCTGAATAGGATCTTTTATCGCGTCTTTTTTGAAAGCAGTAGTAGCGGCGGTTGGAATGAGAATAAAGTCGTTGTCTTTTAGGATGTCATTTGTTTGCTCAAGTATTAGCCTTCTTATTTTCATAGCTTTGGCGTAGTAGGCATCATAATATCCCGCACTTAAAACAAATGTTCCTAACATGATACGTTTTTTGACTTCTTTGCCAAATCCTTCCGTACGTGATTTCACGTAGGTAGATTCTATGTCAACGGCCTGCTTGCTTCTGTATCCAAAACGAATACCATCAAATCTGGAAAGATTTGATGAAGCTGCGGCGGTGGTTAATACATAATAGGTTGGTACCATATATTCAAGCATTGGAAAGTTAACAGCTTCTATTTCGTGTCCCTTATTCTTAAGGTCATCCAATCTAGATTTGAATGCTTTAGCTATTTCCTGGTCTAAACTTGGATGATCTAATACCTCTTTGATATAGGCAATTTTGTATTTCTTATCTTTCTTAAGAGGCAGGTAGTTTTCTATTATTCTATCACTTACAGTGCTGTCATAGTCGTCAGCGCCTGACATTATCTCCACCAATAGTGCTGCATCTTCCACATTGGTAGTAAAGCAGCCGATTTGATCAAAAGAACTTGCATAGGCTATAAGTCCATATCTTGATATTCTACCATACGTTGGTTTCATACCGATTACACCGCAGAAAGAAGCTGGTTGTCTTACAGATCCACCTGTATCACTCCCTAAGCTAGCATGACATAGGCCGGCGGCTACGGCGGCGGCAGATCCACCTGAAGAACCTCCAGGTACATATTCTTGTTTGAGGGGATGAGATACATTGCCAAAAGCAGAGTTTTCATTCGAGCTACCCATTGCAAATTCATCGCAATTGAGTCTTCCGATGATTATAGCATCTTCATCAATAAGTTTTTGGACAGCAGTTGCCGTATAAATCGCCTCATATCCTTCAAGAATTTTTGAAGATGCACTTACTTTGTGGCCTAGATATGTGAGGTTGTCCTTAATGCCAATGACCATCCCAGCCAATTTCCCACTAGTCTTGGCGTCAATTTTTGATTGAATTTCTATGGCTTTTTCCTTAGACTCTCTGTCAAACACCTCAAGAAAGGCATTAAGTTTAGAGCTTTCAATTTTATTTAGGAAAGAATCTACCACTTCAGGAAGATTTAACTTGCCTGATTGTAGTTCACTTTGAATGTCGGATAGTTGGGTGTAGGTCTTCAAGTTGTAATGACTAGGTATATAACTTCTTAATCTTTGTTATCATCCTTTGTGGCATCCTTGAATTCTTTCATTCCTTTACCCAATCCACGCATTAGTTCAGGGATTTTTCTTCCACCAAATAGTAGTAAAACAACCAATACTATCAAAAGCATTGAATTTACACCTGGCATTGCTAATATGATTAATGGGATATTTATCATGATGACTTAATTTTGAACAAAGTTACAAAAAAAACTTGCTTGTTTATTTCAATTTGCAATCCATTTAGAAGGATCTTCTTTTTTCATGCCTGCAGAAGTGATTTTCCATATCTCAAGATGAGCAATTGATTGGTTGCCCTCTTGTAAAAGAACACCTATATCCTGCTTAGTGTCAATTAATTGACCTTTCTCAACAAGTACATCGTGCAGATTGGAATATACCGCTCTGTATTCGCCGTGTTTCACAACTATTGCCATGCCAGAACCTGGGATATTCATAATACCACTGACTTCCCCTTCAAAGATAGCACGGACTAGACTGTTTTTTTCAGTGGCAATATCAATGCCGTTATTTTCTATTTTGATACCACTCATAGATTGGTGCGCAGAGGTACCAAATGTTCCAACTATCACTCCCTTCTCAACAGGCCATGGCAACTTTCCTTTGTTCTTTGAAAAGTATTGTGATTTTATTTTCTCTTCGGGCGTAACAGTATATCCCTTAGTGGTGCCAGAACTATTGTTTTTTTTCATTTCAGCAGCTAGGAGTTTTTCAATAGCTTTTTGTAGTTCTTTTCGTTTCTTTTTCTGTTTATCAAGTTGCGCCAAAAGTTTATCCTGATCTTTATTGATGGCTGCCAATGCTTTTTCTTGTCTTTTCTTGTCTCGATCAATTGATTTTTTGGCATTTATCGCTTCCGTCAGTAATTTTTCTTTTTCTTTCTGTTGCACGGATAGTTGCGTATTCTTCTCGTCAATACTTGCTTTGGTGCTATTGATGAGTTCCCCTTGTTCTTGCCGATATGAGGTGAGGTCTTTCAAGAATTGAACCCGTCGTATGGCTTGATAGAAATCGTCAGAGGCAAAGATGTACATCATTTTATCTTGACTGTTTCTGTTTTTGTAACTGAGGTATATAAGTTGAGAATATTCTTCTTTCAATGCGGCTAGACTTGATTGAAGGTTATTGATAATCAATTGATTTTCTTCGATTTTCTTTTTCGATGTTTTTACTTCTTTGTGGATAGTATTGATAAGTGATTGACGTAATTGAATTTGTTTTTCTAATGTTTTGATTTCGGAGAGGGTCATGTTCTCACTGTTTTTACTCTCAGCCATCAATTTGTTCGTCATCCTTATTTCCTGCAGAATTTTATTTCTTTTTTTCTGTAGGTCAGTTTTTGATTGACCATTAACCGGAAGTGTGAAAAAAATGATAACGAAAAAAAGAAAGGATGATATACTAGCTGTTTTTGGCATTTTTATAATTCTAAAGGACTGTAATTGTCAGGTATTCTGAAAGGAAAACTACTCTTTTTGTTAATTTTCACTTTGTTATATTTCAAGTTTAATATAAAGGAAGATTCTAAACCACTAAAGGTGTAACTGACTTTTTTTGGAAAGTAGAAGTCATCTTTGTGCATGTTTTCTAGGATAAAAAAATCGGTGTAGTCTGCCTCTATCGTTCTTTCATTGGTTAGATCAGTAACTACGGTTCTTGTGGGTCGCCAATAGGTTGGAGATAACCAATAACGTTTGATAATAAGAGAGTTTTCATCACTTTTAGCAATAGATTTTTGAAATTTTCTTTCGTTGATAATGTTAATGATAACGGTGTCTTGAGACATTATATTGTCTTCTTTTCGTCGATTGAGACCGACAGCTTTACGTAATTTTCTTTTAGTCTTAGATGTTAGGATATAGCTAGTGTCATCTCTCGAACTTTTAAATCTCTCCTCAGGATCGAGCAGGAGAGTATTTGTTACGATGATATCTTGAAGCTCATTAAAGTCGGCAGTTATATTTCGCTGTTCTGCAAGGAATTTTAAATCAGACACCAAGTACTGTTTATTTATTTTATCAATAAATTTTATGCTATCAGGAGTGATGATTATGCGGACAGCTTCAATGCCAAGAGCGGGAGATATTGACAGCCATATAATACTATCCTTGCGCATTTTGACCACCGTTTTGAATGATTTTTTTTTATCCCCTATCCCTACGGTTGTTGAAATTTTGGTGTTGAACCATTCATATTGAAGCTGCGAATTTTGAAGTTCTTCAATGAGTTTAGCGCTGCGAATACTTCTGGGCTTGGTTAACTCTCTTTGACGATTGCAGCCAAAGGTGAATGCTATTATAAAGATAGCAAGGATATGTTTTAAAGAATTATTCAATGATCTTTTTCTGGGATATTTTATCTAATAAAAACTCCGAAAAATCACCAAGTTCTTTCGCTTTATTCCACTGTGTAATTGCCAAATCTTTTTCTCCTATTCGAAATAGAATGTCTCCGTAATGTTCCACTATTACTCCACTCGAATCGCCTCCATTTGCCATTGCTTTTTTTATCCATATATTAGACTCCTCATATTTACCACCTACATATAACACCCATGCGTATGTGTCCATATACGAAACACTATTTGGTTGTAGCTGATTAGCGAGTTTTGCCATGGATTCAGCTTCGTTTAGTTTCTCATTTCTTATCGATAAAAAATAGCTGTAATTGTTTAAAACGATTGCATTATTCTGGTTGATGTTTAGCGCTTTATCGAAATATTTATCCGATTCTTTATACTGTTTTAGTTCGTGGTAATTATTGCCTAATGCGCTATAGAATTCAACTTTTAGATTGTCATCATTGTAGACTAATTCTTTTCCTGCCAATAGGCTTTCTACCGCTTTTTCGTAGTTTTGTTCTTGACTATTGGCTATCGCATTGTAATAATAGAAGGAAGGGGTAAGAGGATATAGTTCTAGCGCCACTTCCGTATCTTCAATAAGCCATTCAGGTTTGTTGAGTTGAGCATCAAGAGTAATGAGTTGATTCCAAACAGCGATTCGAGATGGGTCTAATTCACTTGCTTTTTTAAAAGCATTTCTAGCGTCTTCTATTCGGTCATCCATAAGTAGGAAATCACCAGAGATGGCGTGACTCTTTGCTTCATTCGGGTGTACTCTTGTTAGGATGTCAATAAGCTCATAAGCAGAATTTATTTGTGAGGCATCGTTTGCCGCTTCATTATATAAGTTTAGCAAAATATCCATTTTAGTATCAATGTTTATCTCTGAACTTTCAAATATTTCAGGAAGTGACTCAGTAGCTTTTTCTTTATCTCCCTGAGACATGTTGTAGTCGTAAGCAAATAGTTTTATGCTCGGGTCATCAGGGTCAATGGCTTTGATATTGGCAATAGTTTCTTTGATTTTCTCATCATTTTTTTCATAAGCATAGATGCTTAATAACATGCTGTGATATCTTGCCTCTTTCGGGTTTGAATCGATTAATTTTTGAATTTCAGCTAATGCTAATTCAGGCTTTTGTAATTCCAGATACAAAGATTTTTTTTGAAGTATTATATCTTCGTTAAACCCAGTCCTTTCTTCAATTTTATTAAGTGTTTCAATGGACTTATCAAAGTTCCCCATCTGCATTTGAGTAGACACGAGGTCATAAGAAAAGTCAAAATTATCTGGATCTGCACTAATCAAGTCTTCATATATTTTTTCGGAAATATCATACTTGCCAAAGACGGAATATAATTGAGCTCTCAATGATTGATACCATTTGTTTGAGGGGTTTATCTGTGCTGCTTCCTCTACTTTTTTCAACGCATATTCATACTCTCCTTTTCTATCTAGAATCATGGCCTGATCAAATAAGGCGGCATCATTGTTTGGGTCTATTTCAAGTACTCGATTAAAAAGACTCATGGCTTGATCAAAGTTCCCAATATTTTTTTGGGCTTGCGCATCAATGAACAGGCTTTTCATCTTTAGGTATGTTTGCTCATCCAAGTGTGTTTTATTGGTTGAGCCTGTAGAAGTCTTGGTGACTTGTTTAGAACCACTACAACTGAGTAGTATTAGACTAAAAGATGTTATGTATAATAATATTTTCAAATTGATAGTTGTTTTGTTCTTTAACTATTATCTATGCTCTAGTTTTATCCTTTTTAGGTTAGTCAGCAAATATATGTTGTCCTAAGCAGTGATTCGAGCTGTTTTGGAGAATTATTTAACCCCTGTGTGTCCAAAACCACCCTCACCTCTGACAGTTTCATCAAGAGATTCTACCTTTTCCCATTCTATCTTCTCATATCTTGCAATTACCATCTGCGCAACACGCTCACCATCTTCAATGACTATTTCATTTTGAGAAAGATTGACAAGTATTACTTTTATCTCACCTCGATAATCTGCATCAATCGTTCCAGGGGAGTTTAATACCGTCAGCCCTTTTTTAAATGCTAGTCCACTTCTTGGACGTATTTGCGCTTCCGTTCCTTCTACTAGAGCAATGTGTAGTCCAGTAGGAATCAATATTCGTTCCAAAGGGGATATTGTAATGGGCTCTTCAATATTTGCCCGCAGATCCATGCCTGCGGATAAGACGGTAGAATAGCTCGGAATTTCGTGCTTTGAAGTGGATTTTATTTTAATCTTCATGTTATATATTTATTAAGGTCGTAAATAGTTCGAGCTAATGGAGGACGAAGTTATATTATTTGTTTGAATTATTGGTTTGTCCTATGTGTAGTTTTAAAAAATCACTCATCGCCCGATAAAATTCAAATCTATTCTCTTCGTTGTGAAAACCATGACCTTCATTGTCTTTCACGAGGTATTGAACTTCCACACCTCTCGCTTTTAATGCTTCTACCATTTGGTCTGATTCCGCTTTGTTGACCCTAGGGTCATTGGCTCCTTGGGCTACAAATAAAGGGGCGATAATTTTATCTGCTTGCAAGGCCGGTGAAGTATCCTCAAGCCGTGCTTTATCTTTTTCCGGATGCCCTACCATTTCGTGAAGCATACTGAGGTATTGCTCCCAATAAGGTGGGATAGATTCCATGAAGGTAAATAGGTTTGAAACCCCTACATAATCCACGCCACAGGCATATAATTCAGGGGTAAATGCCAATCCAGCAAGGGTAGCATAGCCGCCATAACTCCCCCCATAAATTGCAATTTTATCTTTGTCAACTATCCCTTTATCTATTGCCCATTGTACGCCATCCGTAATGTCATCCTGCATGGATAATCCCCATTGACCGAATGATGCTTCCCAGAATTTCTTACCATATCCAGTAGAGCCTCTAAAGTTTATTTGCAATACTGCATAGCCCTGGTTTGCTAGGAACTGAATTTCTGGATTGAAGCCCCAGCTGTCTCTAGCCCAAGGACCACCATGTGGATTGACAACCAAAGGTAAATTTTTGGCAGACGTCATCGTGTAGCCTTTAGGTAGCGTCAGGTAGCCATGCAATGTGATGCTATCACGTGATTGAAATTGAATGGGATTCATATCCGCCATATCCGCTTCATCAATCCATGGCGAAAGAGATTCAATATGTTTGAGATACCTCTTGTCCCAATCCAGAAAATAATACCCACCTCTCGATTTATCACTATAGGTACGCACGATAAATTTATTCTCATCTTTATTTTCAGAGGTAATGACGAAATCTTCTTCTGAAAGGTTGTTTGCTAGGAAATCATAAATGCTTTTCTCATGAGCATCGAAGAAGTGTTTTGTCTGTTTCCAGCTCGTGTAAGATGCATTGGTCAATCTTTTTCGTTTCTTAGAATAAGAAGCATTACTAAGGTCGTAGTCCTCATTTTTAAAAATCAATTCTTTTTCTTCTCCGGTCTTTGGATCGAAGCGAACCAATGCTAGCTTGTCTCTATTGATATTAGATAACGCGTAGATCTCTTTGTTGTCAAAAGTGAAAAAAGCTGGGCTTAGCGTCGATTTGAAATTGGTATGAAATACCTCTTCAAACGAATCCTCTTCCGTTTCTCGATATAGTAATCCGGTATTGACGCCATCCGTAGTGGATGCCATCCGAAGCTTGCCTTCATGATCGGTTATCCAACCTGAGATATTACCCGGATTTTCGTGCAACTGAGTAAGCTCTCCTGTGTTGATATTCAATCTATAGGGGTCAAATATTTGTGGTACACGTTTGTTCATCCCAATAATGATTTCATCGTTATTATTGTCTAGGCGATCTATTATTTGGGTGAGAACACCATCAAAATCTGTAAGTCCAGAAGCATTTTGGCCATCAGTATCGACACCAAATAGTTTGTAATTCTCATCACCACCACTGTCTTTCAAAAAAAGAATTCTTTGGTTGGTAGCCCATAGATATCCCGCAACATCTCGCTCTACTTCAAAGGTTATTTGCGTTACAGTCTCTGTATTTAATTCTTGGACATGAATGTTCATTCGATTGTTTACAGGAGCTAGATATGCTATATAGTCACCATCAGGTGAAATAGTAAGATTGGATTTGTTTGGGTTTTTAAAAAAATCTTCTAGGGGTATTTTCTTTAAATCGGTCATGTCGTTTTTAGTATCATTTTGCGCATTACAAGTTAGTAGGAATATACTTATAAAAGAAATAAACATTGCCTTGTATGCGGGTTGGAAAGCCATATTATTGTAGGGTAATGATTTCATGCAAATCTAATCATTTTGGAAGATTTTTAAACTGTTTATTAAATATTCTATCGGACAGAATATTTTGTATAACTTTGGATAATTATAGGATGGCTTATCGTCAGTGATTGATTGATAAAAATGAAATTATGATGACATACTGGGAGGAAGACGTGAAAGATGGTGACTACGATAAACTATCATCGGTGGCGGCAAGAATTATAACAGACATGAAAGGACATCCTCACGTGCTATTTGATGCAGAAATGGGTTGTGGTAAGACCACTTTAATTGCTGAAATTTTACGTTTGTTAGGTGTCAAGACTCGGGTGAGCAGCCCTACTTATTCCATAGTCAATGAGCACGTATTAGGAGATGATATTATATACCATTTTGATTTATATAGATTAAAGAACGAAGAATTGTATGATATTGGTTTTGAAGACTACCTCGAGGGCGGGTCTACGGTTTTTGTGGAATGGCCTGGGTTAGCGATGGATTTTTTCTCTGCAGGAACGTTGATTGTAAAGATAGTAATGAATGGTACGGATCGAGTCATCCGTCTTCACGAAATGTGATGTAGAATTTATTAATTGTTTATAGTTTTCCGAACATCTTTTTTATTACCTTTAACTTAAATTGTGCCCTGAAGTATTTAATGGTGTTTGATAGTTATTGAATATCTATAAATTGCACCAATACAATGCTTTTGCAAGTCAATATTTTTTTTAACCAAACATGAAATAAAGTAGAGTAATCCATGTTATCAAGTAAAGAAACCACCAAGATGTTGGCGAAAGAAGCTTTGTTGTCACCGCAAGAGGAGACATTAGAAATCGGGCGACGCAGACAAAATTTATTCATCGGAGTTCCAAAAGAAATTACTCTTCAAGAGAATAGGGTAGCCCTAACCCCAGAGGCTGTCGCCTTGCTTGTCAATAATGGACATAGGGTGAGAGTGCAACGTGGTGCCGGAACAAAAGCCAACTTTAAAGATACCGATTACAGTGAGGCTGGTGCTGAGATATGTTCGCTCGACGAAGTATTTAAATCAGGTTTTATTGTAAAAGTTGAACCGCCTGTGGATAGAGAAATAGAACTCATGTTTCCTGGACAAAATATATTATCGGCGCTGCAACTAACCGTTAATCCAAAGAAAACCCTTGAGAAACTAATGAGTAAAAAGGTAACTGCCTTAGCGTGGGATTTTGTTAAAGACGAGCAAGGGGTATATCCGGTGGTGAGAATAATGAGTGAAATAGCAGGGAATACAGCAGTATTGATAGCTGCCGAAAATCTTAGTAACGTCAATGATGGATTGGGTGTGATGTTGGGAGGAATAGCCGGAATTCCATCAAGTGAAGTAGTAATTATTGGCGCAGGTACTGTTGGTGAATATGCCGCCAGAGCGGCTATAGGTCTAGGAGCTACTGTAAAAGTATTTGATAATTCTGTCTCCCGTTTACGTAGAATTCAAAATAATCTAGGACAACAGATATACACATCAATTCTCGCCCCAACAACTCTTGCTGATTGCTTACGGACTGCCGATGTAGCTATTGGAGCTCTGAGGTCACCAAAGAGGCGAACACCAGTTATTGTCACCGATGAAATGGTACAAGGGATGAAAGCAGGATCAGTAATAGTGGATGTGAGTATTGATAGAGGCGGATGCTTTGAGACCTCAAAAGTGACAACCCATAAAGATCCAACTTATAAGGTTCACGATGTAATACACTATTGTGTGCCAAATATCGCTTCGAGAGTTTCTCGTACTGCGTCTTATGCTTTGAGTCAAATATTTGCTCCCTTATTAGTTGAAATGGGTGAAGTAGGTGGTGTATCAAGCTTAATGAAAAGAAATCCCGGATTCAGAAATGGCACATACCTCTATAAGGGGATATTAACAAATCAATTGCTTGGGGAAGCTTTTGACATGAGATATAAAGATATTGATTTACTAGTAGCAGGATTATAACGATGACATTTTTTCAAAGACTAAAGAGATTTTTATTTGGAGTAGCCATTGGAGTTATTCTGACAGGTGTTTTTTTTAAAGACAGGCTCAGTGTATTCACTTCTTGGTTGCCCGCTAATGTGATAAAAAACAACATCAAAGACTCAAGTGTTTTTTTGTCAGACAAGGCAGATTGTCAGTTTGCGGCTTATGCCCTTACCATGAGCGATGTTGATGAATTACTAGAAGAAGGAAAAGTCGATTTTAGTGAAAGTCAAACCAAAATCAAACCCTATAGCTATACCATATATTCTGAGGATCGAAAATACACCTACGTTATAGAAATGCGCAAAGAACAATCGGAGATTTTGGAGATATCAAGCGATTCATTCAAGCCCGACTGCCAAAATTAGTTGTCTTACATACTAGAAGAAGGTAATTCTCTATCTATTTTTCTAAATAGCCCTTGAAGTACTTTACCTGGACCTACTTCTATGACACTGCTCACCCCATCATTCACCATGTTTTTCATAATTGCAGTCCATCTTACGGGTGCAGTTAATTGTTCGATAAGGTTTTTTTTGATAATTTCAGGATCCGTTTCAGGGTTGGCTGTTACGTTTTGATAAACTGGGCAGATTGGCTTGTTGAATGTTGTTTCTTCAATAGCTTTTTCGAGAGCATTTTTTGCGGGAGCCATCAGCGGGGAGTGAAAAGCACCACCTACCGGTAGCATCAATGCACGCTTAGCACCAAATTCTTTTAATTGTTCGCAAGCTTTTTCAACAGCTTCCAGTTCTCCAGAGATTACGAGCTGCCCCGGACAATTATAATTGGCAGGTACAACGATGCCATCAATGGCGGCACATATCCTTTCTACGTCACTGTCTTCAAGACCTAGTATGGCAGCCATTGTTGATTGTTGCGACTCACATGCTTCTTGCATCGCTAAAGCCCTTTTACTAACCAAACGTAAGCCATCTTCAAATGTGAGGCATTCGGCAGCAACCAGTGCAGAAATCTCTCCCAATGAATGACCGGCAACCATATCAGGCGTAAAGCTATCCTTATTGACCTTGGCTAGAATGGTGGAATGCAAAAATATAGCTGGTTGTGTCACTTTGGTTTGTTTCAATGCCTCTTTCGTGCCAGTAAACATTATATCGGTTATCTCAAACCCCAATATTTCATTGGCTTTGGTGAATAACTCTTTTGCTAGAGTTGAATTTTCATAGAGATCCTTGCCCATGCCTTCAAATTGCGCTCCTTGTCCTGGAAAAACGTATGCTTTCATATTCGTATCTGTGTTTTGAACCTCAAACCTACAATTTTTTTTAACCCATTCATACCCTCAAGTTTTTTTTTTGGATAAAGAAAAGTAAATGAATGAGTAGCTAAAACAGCGTTTTTTTATTACTTTGCTCACTTGAAAGTTTTCAAAACTAAATATTACCTGCTTGTCCTCTCTCTACTATTTATATATGTAGCTGATGCTCAGGTGGAAAGTCAGTCTTTCGAAAGAATTTCAGTAAAAGAAGGGCTATCTCAGGTGTCCGTTTATTCTATTGTGCAAGATCAATGCGGCTTCATGTGGTTTGGAACGGATGATGGTCTCAATCGATATGATGGTTATGAAATTGAGATATATAGATATTCTTCACAAGATTCATTATCCATTAACAACAATACTATTAATGCTCTTTTTGTAAGTCAGTACGGTAATCTTTGGGTGGGTACTAATCAAGGTCTCAATCTGTTTGGTCCAAAATTAGACGGATTTATACACTACGAATTTGACTATAAAGACACCACCAGCTTGAGTGGTAAAGTAGTGTGGTGTATCATGGAAGATGCTCAGGGGGAGCTTTGGGTGGGAACCAATAATGGTCTTAATAAATATAATCGTGAAACAAATTCATTCACGAGATATAAATTCAAGTTAGATGATCCTAATAGTCTATCAAACAATAGTATAAATACCATGATTTTGGATGGTGAAAACAGAATGTTGTTGGGTACTAATAAGGGGGTCAATCGCTATGACGCATTGATTGATAAATTTGATAGAATTTCTCCAACAGGATCAAATACAGAGAAGTATTCCGGTGGAGATGTGATCCAGTCTTTTGTTTTGGCAGACGAAGGAAAAGTTTTTTTAGGGACTAACAAAGGTCTATATACGCTAGAAGGTGACACCATAAAAAGATATAGGAATAAGTTCGTTAAAAGGCAAAAGGTAAGTGTGATGCACAAAGACACCTACGGAAATATTTGGGTAGGCACAGAGAATGGGATCGCCCGATTTATGAAAGAAAAGAACAAATGGGTGCGATATATTCATAATGTGGACAAGCTAAAAAGCTTATCAAACAATAATATCACAACTATCTTTGAAGACGAAACAGGTATTGTTTGGATAGGAACATACAGTGGAGGGGTCAATAAGTACTATAAAGAGCAGCAGCAATTTGTGCATTTCCAGAAGAATAATTCTGACTTTAGACGACTACCTTCTGATAAGGTACTTTCCATGATGGAGCAGGATAATAAATTCTTGTACATTGGAACTAGTAATGGATTGGCGAAGCTCAATTTGGATAATTTTAAATTGGAGAAAGAAAAATTGTTGGATCTTATTAATGATGATCGAGACCCTTCGATAAGTGCCATAGAGCAAATGCCAAATGATTATCTAGCCATTGGGACAAATGGTCAAGGACTATTTTTTTATAACCGTAAAGATGAAAAAATAGAACATATAATGAATGTCCCTGGTGACTCAGTGGGGATTACGGACAATAAAATAACATCTCTTTTGTATGCCCATAATTATCTTTGGATAGGAACAGAAGGGGGAGGTTTGTTAAGATATTCTTTTCATAATAAAACGTTCAACTCTTTTAAATATGACCCCTCCAATGACCTTACTATCAAAAGCAATAACATATCCACTATCGAAAAAGGAAATGATGGAGAAATATGGATCGGAACAACAACAGCAGGTGTATTTCGTCTTAAAACGGGTTCTCGAGTGTTCGAACAATTCGAAAATAATCCACTCGAAGATAATGGACTGTCTGACAATTATGTATTGTCGTTGAATTATATTGCTGGTACTTTATGGGTGGGTACTCGCGGTGGAGGATTGGATAAATTTGAAGTGAAAGAAAATGTTTGGACAAACTATAATGTGGATAATGGACTATCTAATAATGTAGTCTATAACATCGTTAGAGATGCAGATCAATCATTATGGTTGACAACCAACAAGGGAGTCTCCGTTTTTAATCCGGAGCATATTAGCTTTATTAATTATGACGAGGTGGATGGATTAGGTAATCAAACATTCAATAGAGGATGTGGATTATTGACTTCAAAAAATCAATTGTTCTTTGGTGGAATTCAAGGAATAGACCTCATTAATTATCAAGAGATACAGCAAAATCAAATACCACCAACAGTGGTGTTTACTGAACTAGAAGTATTCAATGCGGATAGCAATGCCTACGAAGAGGATTTCATTGAAGGCTTGCTTTCTGAAGTGGATAAATTTGTTCTCGAACCAGAACACAATTTGATAAACATTGGATTCTCTGCTCTAAGTTACCGCCAGCCTGAGAAAAATCAGTATGCCTATCGGATAAAGGGGCTATATGACGAATGGACTTATATCGGAAATAGACACTATGTGACATTGTCTAATTTACCCCCAGGAAGCTATACTCTTCAAGTAAAAGCTTCAAATAATGAAGCCGTTTGGAATGAAAAACCAGAAGAAATATCATTTGTAAAAATGCCTAAGTTCTATGAAGAAAGTTGGTTTAAATTTTTAGTTGTAATTGGTGTCATTTCACTTGCCTATTTATTCTATATCCTTAGGGTGAATAGAGAAAGAAAATATTCGAAAATGCTCGAAGATAAAGTGGAAACAAGAACCAAAATTATTGCACAAGAAAGAGATGAAAAAGCTTTGTTGCTAAAAGAGATACACCACAGAGTGAAAAATAATTTGCAGATAATAAATTCATTATTGAGGTTGCAGTCGCATTTTGTGACAGATGAAGAAGCGCTTTGGGCACTTAATGAAAGTCAATCAAGAGTGATGTCAATGGCGGATATTCATGAGAAAATGTATAAAACAGACAACCTAGCGGACGTGAATATTGAAGAATACTTCAATGAACTTGGCGCCCGTTTAATAAGCACCTATGACTTGAAAGACAGTATTGAGTCAGATATATTAATTTCTGTAAAAAATCTTAATCTAGATACCCTTACACCACTTGGATTAATAATGAATGAAATAATTACAAATAGCCTAAAATATGGCTTCCCTGACCACCGAAAAGGAGTAATAAAAATCCACTTAGAGAGATTGAAAAATCAGAATAAATTCAGACTAGTGATAGGTGATAATGGTATTGGACTTCCAGAGGGTGAGTTATTCGGAACTGAAATGTCAATGGGTAGTCAGTTGATAATTGGTCTGTCAGACCAACTCAATGGAGAACTAAAAAGACTGCCCGAACAAGGGACAGTCTATGAATTAGTTTTTGAAGAAATTAATAAGTAATGCTATTGACACACTTTTTTTAATCGAGATGTAATTTTAACATCCACATCAGGCCAAAGAATGCTTTTCCCATCTTCTCCTTTGTGTTTTTCCGAACATACTTTATTTAAAGATGCTACGGCCTCATCACCATTCCAATTACTGAGATTAATAGTAGTTGTAAGTGTCACGTTTTCTCCCTCCACAGTATAGTCCATGGCTACTGATTTTTCAACACCATTCATCTTTAGTAAAGCTTCGCATTTACCCACATTGTTGGTTCCTTTGGCACTGATTATTTTTCCTGTGATATTGTCGCCACCTTCCATCGCACCAAAAAATGAAGCTCCAATCTTGACGTCTCTTTCTTTGTTTTTAGAATTTATTGACTTGGTTGCAATGTTGAATTGACTTCCCATAAGAATGTCTGACACGTTAGCAGAAATATTTTTGTTCCCACCTACTCTTACTTTTTCAAAACTACCGCTGACACCAACCTTATTTGTAAGTTTATAAGCTGTCCATTCCACAGATGCTGCCGCACGTGGCATTAACGCATAGGTGCAATCTTTTTTAACTTCCTTTTCGGGAATCTCTTTTGTGTCCGTTGTGGATTTCGATTCGTCTGCGCAACTGAATATTAATGTCGCTAGCAGTAAACTTGTTAATAGTGCTTTCATTATAGTGTGTTTTTGTTTGCAAAAGTAGTAAAATAATTAGGGAAATAATTTTTATTAAAAAAAGCTATGCTTGCATAGTATTATTTAGTAACTTTACCCCCATGAGGCAGGAGAAAACGATAGATTTTCAAATCAGAGGGGCGTGGGCTAAGATTGCAAGAATATACAATGCAGAAGCAAGTAATTTTGGAGGTACCATGTCCATAGGATATATACTGTTGAATATTGATAAGAATGGTAGTCCTTCGACAAGTCTTGGTCCTAAGATGGGAATGGAATCCACAAGTCTCACCCGAAGTTTAAAAAAAATGGAGGAGAATGGCTTGATCACCCGAATGGCGGATATTGGAGATAAGCGTAGAGTTATTATTAAGCTAACGAAAGAAGGTTTACAATTGCGCAAAACTTCAAAAAAGCATGTTATTCAGTTGAATAACCAATTACGATCTAAAATTGACGGTGAAAAGATGGAGGTATTCATGGATGTGATAAAGGAAATTAATACAATCTTGGACAGAAATGGAATCTTTAATGACGATTAAAAAATTGATACTAAACAAAGGATAATACACGCGTGTAGTAGACTTTAAAAAAACAAAACAAATGAAAAGAGTAATAAAAAAAGTGGCAGTACTTGGTTCTGGTATTATGGGGTCACGCATAGCCTGTCACTTTGCTAATGTCGGACTGGAGGTGGTACTTTTGGATATTGTCCCAAGAGAATTGACTAAAAAAGAGGAAGCTTCTGGCAAGGACTTAAAGGATAAAGCAGTGCGAAATAGATTAGTAAATGACGCATTGAAATCCACATTAAAATCTTCCCCTTCACCCATATATTCTAAGTCGTTCGTCAATAGAATAGTGACGGGTAATTTTGAAGATGACATGAAGCTTATCTCAAATTGTGACTGGGTGATAGAAGTTGTAGTAGAGCGACTTGATATCAAAAAAATCGTTTTCGATCAAGTGGAAGAATTTCGCAAACCTGGCACTTTGATTACCAGTAATACATCTGGTATTCCTATCCACTTAATGTTGGAAGGAAGAAGCGAAGACTTTAAAAAACACTTTTGCGGAACACACTTTTTTAATCCACCGAGATATCTAAAATTATTAGAAATAATACCAACCCCTGAGACAAGCAAAGAAGTCGTCGATTTCTTTATGGACTATGGCGCAAAGATACTTGGCAAGACCACCGTATTGTGTAAAGATACGCCAGCATTTATTGCAAATCGTGTGGGAGTATTCTCCATTCAATCATTATTTCATCTTGTCGAAGAAATGGATCTGACAGTAGAAGAAGTGGATAAACTGACAGGGCCAGCTATGGGTCGTCCAAAATCTGCTACCTTCCGTACCTGTGATGTAGTAGGGCTCGACACCTTGGTGCATGTCGCTAATGGTGTGAGAGAAAATTGCCCAAATGACGAAAGTAAAAGTGTGTTCGAAATACCTGAGTATCTCAATAAAATGCTTGAAAATAACTGGTTAGGAAGCAAAACCAAACAAGGGTTTTATAAGAAAATTAAAAATGAGAAAGGCAAAAGTGAAATACTTTCTCTTGACCTGAAGACCTTAGAATATAAGCCCAAGTCAAAAGTGAAATTCCCTACATTGGATATGGCAAAAACCATTGACAATCTTCCTGCAAGAACAAAAGTACTATACAATGGAATGGATAAAGCAGGGGAGTTTTACAAAAAATCATTTCATGGATTATTTCTTTATGTAACCAATAGAATACCGGAAATATCGGATGAATTGTATCGTATCGATGATGCGCTGAAAGCCGGATTTGGATGGGAGATAGGAGCATTTGAAAGTTGGGATGCAATCGGTGTGAGAGAAGTAATAAAAAACTTAGAAGCCAATAACACCAAACCAGCAGCATGGGTATATGAAATGCTGGATGCTGGCATTGAGAAATTCTACACCATAGCCGATGGCAAAAAAATGTACTATGACATTCCATCCAAGTCGTACAAGATAATTCCTGGGCAAGAAGGAATCATTAGACTATCTAATATCGGCGAAGATAAAATCGTGTGGAAGAATACAGGATGTACTATAAAAGATATTGGAGATGGAATATTGAATATCGAATTCCACTCGAAGATGAATACTATCGGTGGAGACATCCTCAATGGATTAAATAAAGCAATTGATCTTGCGGAGAGTGATTATAAAGGACTCGTAGTGTCCAATGAAGGGCAAAACTTCTCGGCTGGAGCCAATGTAGGTATGATCTTCATGATGGCAGTAGAACAAGAATGGGATGAATTGAATTTCGCCATTTCGACCTTCCAAAAAACAATGGGTAGAATGCGATTTTCTTCCATACCAGTAGTGGCTGCTCCCCACAATATGGCATTAGGTGGCGGTTGTGAATTATCTATGCATTGTGACAAAGTGGTGGCACATGCCGAATTGTATATGGGGCTTGTAGAGTTCGGAGTAGGACTCATACCTGGAGGTGGTGGAACCAAAGAATTTGCACTAAGATTATCCGACGAATTGAATGATGGAGATATGCGTATCAATCAATTTAGAAATAGATTTCTCACTATCGGTCAAGCGCAAGTCTCTACTTCAGCGGCTGAAGCATTTGAGAAAGGATATCTACGCAAAGGAATAGACGAAATAGTCGTGTCTCGAGATCATCAATTGGCACATGCCAAAGAAGCTTGCTTAGCCTTGGCAAATAAAGGTTACGCACAGCCTATCGAGAGAAAAGATATAAAAGTTCTTGGAAATGAAGGAATGGGAATTGTCTATATCGGAGCACACACTATGAAAAGTGGACACTATATATCAGAGCATGACGCTTTGATCTCTGAAAAATTAGGCTACGTATTGGCAGGTGGCGATCTCTCCCAAATAACAGAAGTCTCAGAACAGTATCTTTTGGATATGGAGCGCAAAGCTTTCTTAGAATTGTGTCAAGAGAAAAAGACATTGGAGCGAATACAAAGTATCATACAGACAGGAAAAATATTAAGAAACTAAACCAACATACTGATTATACCATATAATTAGAAAGTAAAAAAAAATAGAATATAATGGAAAAAGCATATATTATCGGAGGATATCGGTCCGCAGTGGGAAAGGCCCCTAGAGGAGTATTTAGATTTACAAGACCAGATGACCTAGCGGCATCGGTGATAAAACACTTATTAAAAGATTTTCCGCAACTCGACCATAGTCGTATCGATGATGTAATCGTAGGAAATGCCACACCTGAAGCCGAGCAAGGCCTTAATATAGGCCGGATGATAAGTCTTATGGCCTTGGATACAGATAAAGTGCCAGGTATGACCGTCAACAGATATTGTTCGTCTGGCCTTGAAACTATCGCTATTGCATCTGCAAAGATACATTCAGGAATGGCAGATGTGATTATCGCAGGTGGTGTTGAGGTGATGTCACCGATACCATTCGGAGGCTGGAGAGTAGTGCCTAACGCCAAAGTGGCAAAAGAAAACCCTACATGGTATTGGGGAATGGGATTGACTGCAGAAGCTGTTGCAAACGACTTCAACATCTCCAGAGAAGAACAAGATAAATTCTCTTTTGAATCACATATGAAGGCGATGGATGCTATCGATAATGGTCGATTCAAAGATGAAATAGTACCTATAGAAGTAGAGGAAGTATTTCTTGAAAATGAAAAACGAAAAGTAAGAACCTACACCGTGGATACCGATGAAGGATTGCGCCGATCTACTACTGTCGAAGCATTGGCAAGACTAAGACCAGTATTCGACGCTAAGGGGTCGGTGACCGCTGGAAATTCATCGCAGACAAGCGATGGCGCATCCTTTGTATTGGTGGTGTCTGAAAAAATGTTGAAGGAATTAGGGGTAGAGCCCATCGCTCAGCTTAAAAGCTATCATGTATCAGGACTCGATCCTAGAATCATGGGGATGGGGCCGATGTATGCCGTGCCTGAAGCAATAAAAAAAGCTGGATTGAAAGAAAAAGACATTGAATTATATGAACTTAATGAAGCCTTTGCTTCACAGTCCGTAGCAGTGGTTAAAGAATTGAATCTCGACCCTTCAATAGTTAATGTCAATGGCGGTGCTATCGCACTTGGACACCCACTAGGATGTACAGGCGCTAAGTTAAGTGTGCAGCTTTTTAATGAAGCAAAACGAAGAAAAAATAAATATGGTATCGTAACCATGTGTGTCGGAACAGGGCAGGGAGCCGCAGGGGTGTATGAAATATTTTAGTGTTAATAATATAAAAAGAAGAAGAGATGAGTAAAGCAATAACAGGAGGAGAATTCCTGATCAGAGAGACAAAATGTGAAGATATATTTATATCAGAAGAATGGACGGAAGAACAAAAAATGATTCGTGATATGTGCGAAGAGTTTGTGAAGAAGGAAGTGTTGCCAAATCTTGAAGATATAGATGCAATGAAAGAAGGCCTAATGCCAAGTTTAGTCGATAAGGCAGGTGAGATGGGGATGTTAGGTATTTCTGTTCCTGAAGAATTTGGCGGAATGGGAATGAATTTCATCACTTCATTGTTGACTGCGGATGCCTTGGGACCATCACACTCCTTCTCCGTGGCTTATGGTGCTCATACAGGAATAGGTACCCTTCCGATACTTTATTATGGCTCCCCAGAGCAGATTAAGAAATATATACCAAAATTAGTGACTGGCGAATGGAAGGCAAGTTATTGCTTAACAGAACCTAGTGCTGGATCCGACGCCAATAGCGGTAAGACTCGCGCTAAGCTTACGGATGATGGAAAACATTATGTCATCAATGGACAGAAGATGTGGATTACAAATGCTGGATTTGCAGACGTATTTACTGTATTTGCCAAAATTGAAGATGATGAGAATTTGAGTGCTTTTATTATCACAAAAGAAATGGAGGGAATCACCATGAATCCCGAAGAGAAAAAAATGGGTATCAAAGGCTCTTCCACCCGTCAGGTATTTTTCAATAATGTAAAAGTACCAGTTGAAAACATGCTTTATGAAAGAGGTAAAGGGTTCAAAATAGCCGTAAACATTCTTAATATTGGGCGGATTAAATTAGGCGCAGGTGTACTTGGTGCAAGTCGGGAACTAATAGATATCTCAGTGAATTATGCCAATGAGAGAAACCAATTTGGAAGACCCATCTCTAAATATGGCGCAATACGTCAAAAACTTGCTAAAATGTCAACCAAGACGTTCGCTTTAGAGTCGGCACTCTACCGTGCAGGGCAGAATATTGATGACGCCATTGCATCTTATATACAAGGAGGAATGGATAAGCATGCAGCTACGCTAAAAGGAATAGCAAGTTTTGCTCCCGAGTGTGCCATTTTAAAAGTATTCGGATCAGAAGTGCTAGACTATTGTGCCGATGAAGGCGTACAGATACATGGTGGTATGGGATACAGTGCAGAAACTAAAGTAGAAAAAGCGTTTAGAGATGCACGTATCAATAGAATATTTGAAGGTACTAATGAAATCAATCGTCTTTTGATTTCAGATATGATTTTGAAAAAAGGATTGAAAGGAGAGCTAGATCTTATGACACCCGCAATGGCTGTGGCAAATGAACTTACTTCGGTGCCTAGCTTTGATGGCGCTCCTGAAAATGACATTGAAAAACATAAGCAATACTTAACGAAATTCAAAAAAGCAATACTTATGGTGATGGGCGCTGCAGTTCAAAAACTTGCTGCTACCATGGCAAAAGAACAAGAAGTGTTGATGGCAGCAGCGGATATGATAATTGAGACGTATGTTGCAGAATCTATGTTGCTTCGAGTAGAGAAGATCGCTAAGAAAAATGGTGGGGATGCAAATTCACTGCATATGGACATGCTTGATGTATTTATGTATGAGACCTCAAGAAATCTCTATGAATATGGTGCCGAAGCATTGATGTCCTTTGCAGATGGTGATGAGATGAAGATGATGATGATGGGGCTTAGAAGATTCACTAAGACCGCACCGTTCAATATCAAAGAAGCTAGACAAAGAATTGCAATAGCTGTTATAGATAAGAATGAGTACTGTTTCTAACCCATGTTAGGTATTAGAAAACAGTCATAGAAATCTAGCAAGACAAAATAAGGATTCTTAAACATATCATATAGGTGTAATTATGTGGTTTGAACTCTCATAGCAGAATCCCAATGCATAATTCGAGTTAAAACAAAGGGCTATAACAGTTTAATCTGTTTTATACAATAGAATGTCGGTGAATAATGCGGATTAAGGGGGTGTTTACCCCCTTTTTCGTGTCCAATAATTAATAATTGTCTAATATTTAAATAATTAAAGATAAATTTTTTGTGTTTTTTTAACAATTAGCAAAGCAATAATCGAACTCTTTAAATTCATTGATATTCAGATAGATAAAAATAATACTTGACAAATACCCATAGATTTCGGGGGGGTATTGGTCTATGTATATCGTGTTTTTATCGGTAAAAAGGCAACCTTACACACTTTTTCACGTCTAATATACAAACACAAATACAAATCTTATGGAGTTTTTTACAATAATAAATGAATTCATGATTAATACGTTCGGGAGATCGGCGTGGATTTCAATACCATTTATCTCAATCATCCTCATCGTAGGATTATGGAGACTATATGCAAAAGCTGGTCTAACAGGAGCACAATCCTTGGTACCGATTCTAAATTTTGTTGGTCTAATGAAAATTGTAGGTCGTCCTACATGGCACAGTTTACTTTTGATTATACCATCACTGGCAATGATTGGAACGCTTGCCGTTGATGGCGCTAACCTTGCTAATATAGCATCCAATGGATTAGCAGCAATGGAAGGGTCAGCTGCATCACTAATTGTTTTTAGTGTTTCAGCCTTCGCATTTGTCGTATTCTTAGTTAGAGTACAAATTGACTTATGTAACTCATACGGAAGAAATACAGTAATCGACTATGTATTGATAACAGGACTTAGCTTAGTGTACATCATGTACATGGGATTAGACTATGAAATTGATTACAAAGGGCCTTCTTACAATGTTAAAGCAGAACTGGAAGACACTAAAGCATACGCATAATAACAACCTAACAACGGTTATTAACTTAAATAGGCGACCTGAAAAGGTCGTCTATTTTTTTTATCCCAATAATGCTTTCGCTTTGTCAAATGCTTCTTGAATTCCGTCTGGATTTCTACCCCCGGCGGTTGCATAGAAGGGTTGTCCACCACCACCACCATGGATCGCTTTGGATATGTGACGTATGATATTACCCGCATCCATCTTCTTGTCTTTAATAAGGTCGTCTGACAAAGCAACAGTCATCCCTACTTTTCCGTCCGCTTCATTGGCCAAAACCAAGAGCAAACCCTTGGTCTCATTCTTCAATTGAAAGACAAGATCTTTTAATGATTTGGTATCCAGATCAACTTTTTCACTCAAAAAATTCATCCCGTTGACGGATATTATTTTATCCATCAATTCTTGTTTTAGATTTACCGCCGATGCTCTGCCTGCTTGTTCGAGTTTACGGGTAAGTTCCCGATTGGATTCTATTAAGTCTTGAATACTCTTAGAAAGACTTTTTGGATTTTTAAGCAAGCTTTTTATTTCTTTCAATACCATGGTATCTTCGTGAATACTCTCCATGGCTTTTTCGCCAGATATCGCCTCTATTCTTCTGATTCCTGAAGCTACAGCACTCTCAGATATGATGCGTACAGTACCTATCTCTCCAGTGGATTTCACATGACATCCACCACAAAGCTCTACCGATTCACCAAATTTTATCACCCGAACTGTATCGCCATATTTTTCACCAAAAAGAGCCATTGCTCCCATTTCTTTCGCTTCATTTAATGGCGTATTTCTTTTCTCTTCTAGGGGCATATTCGCACGAATCATAGCATTGATATCCGATTCAATTTTCCGAATATTATCATCACTTATCTTTTCAAAATGCGAAAAATCAAATCGTAAATAATCATCCTTTACCAAAGAACCTTTCTGTTGAATGTGAGTGCCGAGAGAATCTCTAAGAACATGATGAAGCAGGTGAGTAGTGGAGTGGTTTTTTTCAGTGGACTTCCTTTTATTCACGTCCACTACAGCTTCGAATTCTACCGACGGATTGGCAGGGAATTTGTCACAAAAGTGGAGTATCAAATTGTTCTCTTTCTTCGTGTCTTTAATTATATATTTCTTTTCTCCATCGGATATATAGCCTGTGTCTCCCACTTGCCCACCACCTTCGGGGTAAAACGGCGTGTAGTTAAAAACCAACTGATACGAGCCCTTGCCTTTTTGTACTATTTTTCGATAACGAGTGATTCTTAATTTGGTGGACAATTGGTCATAACCGATGAATTCTTCTACTTCATCTTCTTTTAAAACGACCCAATCGCTAGTGGTCATTTCAGCGTCTTTTTTTGATCTCGACTTTTGCTTTGTAAGTTCTTCTTCAAACCCTACTTTGTCCAAAGAAAGTCCTTCTTCACTAAGGATTAATGCAGTAAGGTCAATTGGAAAACCATACGTGTCGTATAGTTCAAAAACTTTTTCACCACGGATGACATCACTTTGCCTTTCTTTTACAATGTCTTTTAATCGATTAATGCCTTTTGCTAATGTTCGCAAAAAGGAAGATTCCTCCTCTTTAATTATTTTGGCAATCAAATCTTTTTGATCTGACAATTCCGTAAAATGCTTGCCCATTTCCTTCGCCAAAACTTCCACAAGTTGATAAATATAAGGCTCTTTTTGCCCCAAGAAGCTGTACGCATAACGTATTGCTCTTCTCAAGATTCTCCTAATGACATACCCAGCACCGCCACTCGCAGGAAGCTGTCCGTCGGCAATAGAGAATGATACGGCACGGATATGATCTACTATCACTCGTATGGCAATATCCTTTTTTGAATCCGTAGCAGTATATTTTTTGCCAGTGACCTCTTCTAATTTTTGGATTAAAGGCGTAAAAACATCGGTATCATAATTCGATTTTTTGTCTTGAAGTACCGTGCATAATCTTTCAAAACCCATTCCTGTATCGATATGGGTCTTAGGGAGCTTTACTAGGCTACCGTCCGCCATGCGGTTGTACTGCATGAATACAAGGTTCCAAATTTCAATAACCAATGGATCATCCATATTCACCAAGGTAGCACCATTAATTTTTTTTCGATCTTCATCAGATCGTAGATCCACGTGTATCTCCGAGCATGGACCACATGGGCCTGCTTCCCCCATTTCCCAAAAGTTGTCCTTTTTATTGGCCTTGAGTATTCTGTCTTCGGGCAATATCTCTTTCCAATAATCATACGCTTCTTGGTCTAATTCCGTTCCATCTTCTTTGTCCCCTTCAAATATGGTTACGTAGAGCTTGTCTGGATCCACTTTGTACACATCAACCAGTAGCTCCCATGCCCATTCAATGGCCTCTTTCTTAAAATAATCTCCAAAAGACCAATTTCCCAACATCTCAAACATGGTGTGATGATAAGTGTCCACTCCTACTTCTTCGAGATCATTATGCTTGCCCGATACTCGCAAGCATTTTTGACTGTTGGATATACGAGAATATTTTATAGGGCTATTGCCTAGTATGAGATCCTTAAATTGATTCATGCCAGCATTTGTGAACATCAAAGTAGGGTCGTCTTTCGTGACCATTGGAGCGGAGATGACTATTTCATGTCCTTTGGATTTAAAAAAATCTAGATATGCTTGGCGAATCTGGAAACTAGTCATCATGTTTTTCTATCTGTTAATTGAAGTTAATCAGTGATTGGCAAAAATAGATTATTTCTTTAATCCTCGCAAAGATACTAGAATGTAAATAAGGGATTATGCCTGTCCGCAAAGATGAAGGAGGCTACATATAACATCAAGATTGAATAAGGCGCTAGTAGTTTACTTCACAAAATGACAGATACCGCACCACTAACGAGCTTTGCCAAACCGTCAGAATACATTGCAAAATGTATTATAAATCCGAGTATATTTCGATAGAGTCATACGCTACATGCTCAATGTCCCTCTGTGTTGGTGGCTTTAAGCAGTAGTACTTCCTTCCTGTATTAATACGAACAAACACAAACAAAAATACCAGTCCACAAAGAACAAGAAAAGCAAAATATACCACCAGTCAAATAAGACCCACAATCCAACAATCCAACAATCCAAAGAAAACATCCACAAAGAAGCGGTGGGCTGAGGTCAAGCGTCAGCGCGAAATCCCGCAGTGACCCAATAACGACAAAACATCAATAGAAAGACAAACGATTAACGCATAGGGCAGAATCAAGAATGGAAAGACAAATTTAAACGAAGGATTTGGTGACGGTTGGGCCTTTTTTTGGTTCTTTTTTGGGCAAACAAAAAACGAACAGAAGAAAAAAGTATAAAGTTTTGAGAGCCACAAGTATATTGAAAATATTATTGAAGGGGGGGTTAGCACAAAGTATTCTGCGAACCTTCAAACAGATTTCTCAGTCGTACCTCCATCGAAATGACGCTTTGTTTGTTGCTTTAGCCAAAGAAACACACGTCATTTAAGCATTACACGGTTGACCCACACACACCCTATCCACCCACAAGCTACCGACACTCCCTAAAGGAATCCCCAACACGGCTTCGAATCAACGAAGGAGCAAGAGGATGATTCATAATACATAATCACCCCACCTAGCAACAAATCAATCAAACTCCGCCACAAAGAAGCGGTGTGTGGAGCTCAAGCGTCAGTGCGAAATCCCGTAGTGCCACAATGACGACAAAACATCAATAGAAAGACAAACGATTATCGCATAGGGCAGAATCAAGAATGGAAAGACAAATTTAAACGAAGGATTTGGTGACGGTTGGGCCTTTTTTTGGTTCTTTTTTGGGCAAACAAAAAACGAACAGAAGAAAAAAGTATAAAGTTTTGAGAGCCACATGTATATTGAAAATATTATTGAAGGGGGGATTAGCACAAAGTATTCTGCGAACCTTCAAACAGATTTCTCAGTCGTACCTCCATCGAAATGACGCTTTGTTTGTTGCTTTAGCCAAAGAAACACGCGTCATTTAAGCATTTCACGATTGACATACACACACCCTATCCACCCACAAGCTACCGACACTCCCTAAAGGAATCCCCAACACGGCTTCGAATCAACGAAGGAGCAAGAGGATGATTCATAATACATAATCACCCCACCTAGTAACAAATCAATCAAACTCCGCCACAAAGAAGCGGTGTGTGGAGCTCAAGCGTCAGTGCGAAATCCCGTAGTGACACAATAACGACAAAACATCAATAGAAAGACAAACGATTATCGCATAGGGTAGAATCAAGAATGGAAAGACAAATTTAAACGAAGGATTTGGTGACGGTTGCCAATTTTTTTCGTTCTTTTTTTGTTCTGCTGAGCCTGTCGAAGTATTGGCAAAAAAAAGGACATAAAAAGGATATAAAAAGGACAAAAAACCCACATAAAAAAAAGGATAAAGAAAAAAAGTAAAACACAAACAAAGTGCCAGTCCACAAACATGCAGGAGGCTACAGAAAAGATCAATGTAACCAGTAGTTTACTTCACAAAAGGAGGCATAGCCAGCGGGAATGAGCTTTGTTGATAGAAATGAGAAACTGGATTGAGGGGAGGTTTTCATTTCTCCTTGAAATGAATAAGGTAAGAGGGTGAATATTTGGTGGAGATGAAAAATATAATTATATTTGGCTCAAAATCAGTAATAATCGTTTCGAAATCGAGACATAAATCTAATAAATCTAATAAATATGAAAATCTTAAACACCAAACACCAAACACCAAACAATTAATTAGACCGAAAATTTGGATTCACATGTTCTTTTTTTCATTGTTTTTCATTTGATTATCCAAATACGGTAATAGTTAGCACAGCAAATGATGTTGCTATAAGTAACACATTGAGCGGAAATAATATTAACTTGACCACCACATTCGGACAGAATATTGTAGTGCAAAACGGAGCCCAATTAAGTTTGAATTACGCTACGCTGAAATTTGCTTCAATAGGCTCGCAATATGAAAATGATAGATTGTATAGTGTTGTAAGTTTTTTAGACGGCAGAATGAGTGTGTCTGATCATTACGCTTTGGCAGACTTATGCATAGCAAAACAAGATTTTTCTGCAGCCAACAGTTGGCTTAATTCAATAGCAACAAACTTTGAATTATCCGATAAAGAAATGGAAGAATATCAAGATAATATGATTTGTTATTCTATACTTATATCATTGTATGAAGGTGACGCGACACTGAGTGATGAAGATTATATTGCCTTGGTTTCTATCCGTGAAAAACTCAACAACAATGCGGATGGTTTGGCGCTCGCAATGATGATCAGATTTGGAGACTATGACCATGTGGAATACATTCCAGAGTTCATAGAGGACAAATCTTATAGCCCTGAAAGAACATACAAGCCATTGGCTGAAAAATCAGAATGGAAAATCTATCCCAATCCAACCTCAGATTATTTGATGATTCAAGGAGCTGATGCTGTTGAAAATAGAATCGCTTGGCTGATAGATAGCAAAGGATCAATAGTAATGACACAAGAATTATCACAAGATAAAACCATGATGTTGGATTTGCGAAATATTATTCCAGGTACCTATCAGTTAGTGATCAAACAATCAGGGATTGTCATCTTCAGTAATCCGGTAGAAATACAAAAGTAAAATGCGAGGAATAATAATAATACTAATGTGTATTGTGCCGAGATTATACTCGGCACAATACACTTATTGGGAACATGTGATAGGCGAACCTGGTGTGGTTAATGAAGGATATACAAATGTAGTGGTAGATTCTGAGGAGATAATAGCGTATGGTTCTTC
>JAJRRH010000107.1 GCA_024279715.1 Bacteroidota bacterium | reverse complement strand
TCCACAAGACTAGCAGTTTTAAATTGTTCCCCTTCACTTCCATGTCTTGCATCCATGTACATGACTTTTACATCTTGAAGGTGGCGCTGTATTTTATCCGACATGGATTTTATCAAGCCACAGTTTGTTCCTAAAATGGTTAGTTCATTTCGTGAAAACTGCCCTCGGTTAGGTTTAGAAAGCTTTGGATGTTTTAGGTGTTTTTTCATCTTTGTTAGATATAAAAGAAAGGAACAATAGTGTTTGTTTCAAAATTCTTAGTTTCGGCTTCAAGTTCAATCAAGGCGTTTGATTTTAGTAATTTCGTAAAATCCCCTGAGCCGTTCCCTGAAATGGGATCCACTAACAATTGTCCTGTGCTATCGGCATGCACAAAGGCTTCCATATACCGAGTGAGACTAGGTTTGAAATGGACACTTTCCGTGAGTTTTGCAAATTGAATATTCAATGGCTCAACGCCAACACAAGTATTGATGAAAGGTATGATATATCTTCTAGCACACACAATGGATGATACTGGATTGCCGGGCAAAGCAAAGATTCTTTTTTCGCCTATTACACCAAACCAAAATGGCTTACCGGGTTTCTGATTTACGCCATGAAATAGCTTTGTGGCACCAATAGCTTCTAAAGCTTCAGGAATAAAGTCAAACTTGCCTTTGGAAACGCCACCACTAAGGATCAATATGTCCACGGAGTCAAGTTCACTTTTAAGCCTATCAATGATTTCTGCTTTGTCATCTCCTATATGGAATGTCTTGGCACTATCTGCATAGGGTGTCAATAAAACCTTCAAACTATACACGTTGGATCTGCGAATTTGAAAATCCTTTGGTGATTCATTTATGTCAATCAATTCATCACCAGTGGAGACAATTAATATTCGTGGTCTTTTCTTTACCTTTACTCTATCTTTACCTACGGTAGCCATGATGCTTATTTCATCTGCCCGTATTTTCGTGCCAGATTCTATTAGATTTTCTCCTTGAATGTTATCTATTCCTCTAGGGTGAATGTTTTTTCCAATGGGTAGTTTGTCAATATTTACCCTTACTTTTTGCTCATCAATTGTTAGATCTTCATAGCGAATGACACAATCGGCAGAACTAGGTAATACCGCTCCAGTCATGATCTCAATTGCTTCATTTTTACCTAGGGCAATAGACGGCTCCTCCCCTGCTGCTTGCACACCTTTTAACGAGAATACTTTATTTCCACTTAAAAAATCAGCGCTACGAATACAGATGCCATCCATGCAAACTCTGTCGAATGGTGGCAAATCACGATCTGCATATATTGGTTCATCAAGAATACGATGGACAGATTGGAGTATTTCCACCTCCTCGTTTCCATATTCGATTTTAGAATTTAATATACTTTGTAACGCCTCCTTCACGGTGACTCGAATGGCTGAATTGAACATTCGCCAAAATTAATGAATTTAACTTGATTTATTTTTATGTTTTCTATTATCATGTTTCACGAACATGTTTCACGAATATGTTGCTACGAACATGTTGCTACAAACATGTTGCTACAAACATGTTGCTACAAACATGTTGCTACAAACATGTCGCTCCTCTGGGAGCTGTTAATGTGTTGCTCCTCTGGGGGCTATTTACATGTCGTTGCTTTGGGAGCTTTTAATGTGTTACAGCTTGGGGGAAGTGGATTTTCTAATTGCTTGTATTTGTGCGTTTAATAGTAATATTTTTGATTTGGATAAAAACGGGGGGCTGTAATATGAAAAAACTATGACTCATGTAATAGAAATGCCTTGAACTCACTGTATGTTTTTTTCATTTTTATTGATGATTTAGATTTGCTAAGTGCCTCTTTTAATCTTTCGGGAACAGGCAGTTTTTGACCAATGATAGGCTCTACTACTTCTCGGAATTTTACGGGACTTGCTGTTTCTAAGAATACTTTAATGTTACCCGCTGTTCCTTTGTCAATAACCGCTTTATACCCTACTGCACCGTGTGGGTCAAGTATGTACTGGTGCTTTTGAAAGACGTCGTTTATCACTTTTCGGGTGGATTCATCCTCAAGAGAGTACCCAATGACTTCAGATTTTATTCGATCAAAATCATTGTCAAACAAAGCCAATAAGCGATAGAAATTACTCGGATCGCCAACATCCATTGCATTTGAAATCGTTTGTTGAGAAGGTTTTGCCATATAGGTTCCAGTCTGTAAGTAAGATGGAATAATGTCATTGATATTGGTGGCTGCAATGAACTGGTCGATGGCTAGCCCTGTTTTCTTAGCCAATAATCCGGCAGTAATGTTGCCGAAATTGCCGCTAGGCACTGACACACTTATTTTTTTCTCGTGACCCAGTTGCGCAACAATCCAGTAGTAATAGATACTTTGTGGCAACCAACGTGCAATATTTATTGAATTGGCTGAGCTTAGGTTTAATGTTTTAAGATCATCATCTTGAAATGCTTCTTTGACTAGTCGTTGACAATCATCGAAATTACCATCTACTTCTAAGGCGGTAATGTTGCCTCCTAGCGTGGTAAGTTGTTTTTCTTGAATATCACTAATTTTGTTTGACGGATAAAGTATTACTACTTCGACGTTCTCCACACCGAAAAATCCATTGGCTACGGCACTTCCAGTATCTCCCGAGGTGGCCACTAAAATCCGCACTTTTTTGTCACTAAACTGGGAGAGACATCTTGACATGAATCGGGCTCCGACATCTTTAAAGGCTAAGGTCGGCCCATGATAAAGTTCCAAACTAAATACGTCCTCAGATACTTTTACAAGAGGGATGTCAAAATTCAATATTTCCTTTACTAGTTCAAGAAAAACTGTGGAAGGCATATCCTCCTTGACATAAGGATACATTACTTCAAACGCAATGTCAGGCAACGACATGGTGGATATGTTGCGAAAGAAATCTTGGCTCAAAACTGGTATCTCCGTTGGGAAATACAGACCTCTGTCGGGTGCTAAACCTTGTATAACGGCTTCTCTAAAACTCTTGTTGTGCTGCTTGTTATTAGTGCTAAAAAATTTCATTATTTATTTTATTTCTCTTACGCCTTGTCTTGCCACAGGCGATATGTAGATGTTATATTCAGTGTCTTTTGATTCATAAAACGAATGTAGTTTTCGCGCCAAATCCGATGCTTTTTCTTTGCCCATACATAGATAAAAGACGGATGGTCCTGAACCGGATATTCCGCTTCCAATAATTTCTAATTCTTTTCCCAATGCCATCAGGTCATCAAAAAATGGTATCAACTTGGATCTGTATGGGGTGGCTAGTCGATCCTCTAGTCCTCTTGAAATTTTGTCAATATCCATGGTGTACAAGCCTGCGATAAAAGTCCCTAAGTTCTTTGCTTGCTTGATAGCATCTTTCATGGCAACTTTTATGGGGAGGAGATTCCTGGCGTCACTAGTTTTTAACTCTATCATAGGATGCAACACCACGGCATACATATTCTCCGGCACTGGCATTTGCATGTAGGCTAACGGCTCATAGTCATTAATGAGCACCATGCCACCGAGGAGACAAGGAGCAACATTATCGGCAAACTTGCCGCCTGAGACTAAGAGTTCCCCTTCCATTGCGTATTCAATCAACTGGGTGTTGTCAAATGTATCTCCTAGTAATAAGTTAATTCCAAACACAGTCGCCACAGAGCTTGCAGCACTTGATCCTATACCGCTACCTGGTTTGATTCCTTTAATAATTTCAATTTCTACGCCAAAATTTGCTTTGGCATCGTTAAGCATCATCTCAGCAACATAGCCAACGATATTATTCTTGTTGTCATAAGGGAGTGTCGCTCCTTTGATATCAATGATTTTTACATCTAACTGCTGGGTCTGATGAAAAATGATTTCATCGCCAATACCGTCTATAGCGAGTCCTAAAAGGTCGAATCCTGATCCTAGATTTGCAATAGTAGCGGGGGCAAATATTTTAATGCTTTTCATAGTACGGGTTTAACTTAATCTTTTGCCAGTCGTATAATATCGGAGAATACTCCCATAGCAGTCACATCTGCACCGGCACCAGCACCTTTGATTACAAGGGGTTGTTCACCATATCTTTTGGTATGAATAAGGATGATATTGTCTTTGCCATCAATGTTGAAAAATGGGTGATTGGTATCGACACTTCCTAATCCTACGCTGGCTTTACCATTGACTAATGAAGCGATGTATTTTAGTTTCTTCCCTTCATTTTTTGCATCATTGAATGCTTTAGCCATTAGTTCCTCATTGGTTTCAAGTGCGGTTAGAAAATCTTCTACACTGCCATGGTCTAATATTTCTGAAGGCAGGAATTTATTGTTTTCTATATCTTCCATCTGTAAGGGCAATCCTGACTCTCTTGCCAAGATAAGTATCTTTCGAGCGACATCCACTCCACTGAGATCTATTCTTGGATCTGGCTCTGTATAGCCTTCTTTCATTGCTTGTTTGACGATGGAGACAAATTTCTCTGTCGTATCGTATTCATTGAATATAAAGGTAAGACTCCCCGAGAGGATGGCGTGAATTTCAAGTATTTCATCCCCACTTTTAACTAGATTTTGCATGGTGTCGATAATTGGTAATCCAGCACCGACATTGGTTTCATAGAGAAAACTGGTGTTATGCCTTTTTGCCAAGCCTTTCAAATTATTGAAAGAGGTGATATCGGAGGATGCAGCAATTTTATTTGAGGTAACAATGGCTGTACTTTGTTTAAGGATTTGAGGGTAAAATTCACTAATGCTTTTCTCCGCAGTATTGTCCACAAAAATGCTGTTGTGAAGATTGAAATCTTCCATCACAGAGCAGAATTTACTCATATCCATAGATTCTCCATTGTCCACCAATGTGCGCCAGTCTGAAAGATTGACCCCTTCTTTGTCAAAATACATTTTACTTCGTCCTGCAATACCTACCACCTTAATATCTACTTGGTGATTGTCCAATAATTCACTTTTTTGTGCCGCTATTTGATCCAATAATGTCCCACCTACGTTGCCTTTCCCTATAGCAAAAACATGAAGTTTTTTTACTCCTGATTCAAACAGGCTTTCATGAATCGTTTTAAGTGCTTTACTTACATCGGCATCTGCCACGACAAGTGAGATGTTTTTTTCGGAAGACCCCTGTGCGATGACACGGATATTAATTCCATTCTTTCCCAAAGTGTATAATGATCTGCCGCTAATTCCCGTTTGATATTTCATTCTATCACCCACCATGGCAATAATGGAGAGGTCTGTTTCAATATCTATTGGGTCTATTTTTCCGGATGCGATGTCATGAACAAATTCTTCATTCATACAGTCTAATGCCTTGTCTGCATCCATTCTGTCGATACCGATAGTAATGCTATGTTCTGAACTTGCTTGTGTGATCAGGTTGACGTTAATTTTATTGTAGCTCAGGGTAGTAAACATGCGGCGTGAAAACCCGGGAATACCAACCATTCCACTGCCGGATAATGTGAGAAGGGCAATGTCCGAAATGCTTGACAAACCAATCACTGCGGAAGTATTAAGGTTGTTTTCGGTTTCTGTACGATGAATCTTTGTACCTCTATCTTCTGGCGAAAATGTATTTTTGATAACAATTGGAATGTTTTTTTCCAATAGTGGATGGATCGTAGGTGGGTAGATTACTTTGGCGCCAAAATGACTTAATTCCATCGCTTCTTCATAAGAAAGGGATGGGATGATTTGTGCATTCTTTACGATACGAGGATCGGCTGTCATCATACCACTAACATCGGTCCATTTTTCCATAGCGCCCGCATCCAGAGCATGTGCATATATGGCTGCGGAGTAGTCACTTCCACCCCTGCCTAGTGTCGTGATGATATCGTCGGAATTACTGCCGATGAATCCTGAGGCTATATACAGAAATGTACTAGTGTTCGTGTGCGTTTTAATGTTTTTATAAGTTGTGTTCAAATCGACTTTTGCATTTCCGAAACTATCATCTGTCTTAATTAGTTGTAGACTATCTAATGTCGTATTTTCTAATCCTTGAGAGGAAAGATAACTAGATATTATCATACCGCTTAATCGTTCGCCATAGCTCAATAATTGATCTTTGGTTCGCAATGAAAACTCTCTCAATAGATATACGCCATAGTTTAATTCTTCAAATTCTGACAGCAGAGACTTGGCTTCAGACTGAATTTTTTCCTGATGCTCTGCAGGGATAAGCTCTAGAATCACTTTCATATGGGTGTTGCGTATGTCTTGACATACCTCTCGGTAGGCGACATCGCCTAATGCTGCCAGCTCACCACTTTTAATTAACGCATTGGTCATTCCCTTGAAAGCGGATAAGATCACCAACAACCTTTCTTGCCTTCTCTTGATTAATATCTCTGATACTTTCTTTATGGATTCAGCGTTAGCCACTGATGAGCCACCAAATTTTAATATTTTCATATAACTATATTATTTGCTGCTAACATTTTTAGCCGTTGATAATAAGCAGTTAAGGGTGCGAATTAGTTGTTCAATAAATTATCACCTTCTTCTGCGCAAGTAATTTATAAACATACGAAAAAATAGCTAAAAGGTTATCGGCAAGGGGTTTCTTGTGTTGATTTGATGCTGGTGGAATTGAAAATCGCTGTTTTGGCGGTCTATTGTATTGTTTTGTCACCATTTTTGTTTTGCGTTGCAACAAAAATATCGCCAAAACTGTTGGGGGTCGGGGTTTTGTTTTCATACGGATATGTCGACATTAATATGTTGATGCTATTATGGTGATTTTAATATGTCTGCGAACATGGCGTTGCGAACATGGCGTTGTAAACATGTCGTTGTAAACATGTCGTTGTAAACATGTCGCTACAAACATGTCGCTACAAACATGTCGCTACAAACATGTCGCTCCTCTGGGAGCTGTTAATGTTTTGTTGCTGTGGGGGCTATTAACATGTCGCTCCTCTGGGAGCTATTAGCATGTCGCTCCTTTGGGGGCTATTAACATGTCGCTCCTCTGGGAGCTGTTAATGTGTTGTTGCTGTGGGGGCTATTAACATGTCGCTCCTCTGGGAGCTATTAGCATGTCGCTCCTCTGGGAGCTGATAATGTGTTGTTGCTGTGGGGGCTATTGATGTGTTGTTGCTGTGGGTGTTTGTTTTATTTGATTTTTATTTTCTTGCAGCATTACGTTAGCTTAAAGAGCTTGCAATGGTTGTATCTCCAAGAGGTGTGTTGTGTTGGATGAATCTAATGTTTTATATTATTAGGCATAAAAAAATGCTATGTTTCTATCCATTCAAAAAGGTAGTCATCTTTATGTTTTATTTCATGCTCTTGTAACAACTCAAGATATTCTTCTTTGAAGGTTTCTTTTTTATGATGTTTTTCTTGATTTAAAATGTATTTAACCACCTTGTCAACATGATTTTTGGAATATGAAAATGCACCAAAGCCTTTTTGCCATTGAAATTTCCCAGTATTCCATTTGTTATTAGAAATGAATTTAGATGAGTTTGATTTAATATCTCTCACTAAATCCGAAATTGCAATGGTTGGACTTAATCCAATAAGTATATGAATGTGGTCAGGCATAGCAAAAATACATAGAAGTTTTTGTTTTCTATTTGTGACAATGCCTGTGATGTATTTATGTAATTCTTCTCTATGCTTTTTTGCGATTAGATTTTGTCGTCCTTTAACTGTGAATACGACTTGGATGTATATTTGAGAGTAGGTATCTGGCATGTTATATTTATTTACGGTAGCTGGATGCAAGATAATAATAGATTGAATTAAATTTAGGGGAATTTTGTGTTTTATGGAATATCATAATTGGATGATATAATTATTTGGATTATTGATGTTGGTATTGACATGTTTATTAACATGTCGCTACAAACATGTTGCTATTAACATGTCGCTCCTCTGGGAGCTATTAATGTGTTGCTCCTATTAATATGTCGCTATTAACATGTCGCTCCTATTAACATGTCGCTCCTCTGGGAGCTGTTAATGTGTTGTTTCTATTAACATGTCTCCTCTGGGAGCTATTAATGTGTTGTTTCTATTAACATGTCGCTATTAGCATGCCGCTCCTCTGGGAGCTGTTAATGTGTTGCTCCTATTAACATGTTGCTATTAACATGTCGCTCCTCTGGGAGCTGTTAATATGTTGCTCCTATTAACATGTCTCCTATTAACATGTCGCTCCTCTGGGAGCTTTTAGTTGTTGCTATTTATAGCTCTGGGCTGGGGAGCTGCTGGTATGTTGCTGTTCAGGGAGTATTATCTATTAGATACGGAACGATATCTTGCGATATAGTAGAGAAGTGTTGCTAGAGAGCCTAAGGCTGCAACAACGTATGTACGAGCAGCCCATTTTAATGCATCCTCTGCCCCTGCATGTTCTTCTCGAGTGACGATATTCTTATCTTTCATCCATGCTAAAGCTCTATTGCTGGCATCAAACTCAACAGGAAGGGTGACAAAAGCAAAGGTTGTGGTTACAGCAAATAATGCTATTCCGCCCATTAATACATAAGGATTGCCTGTACTAGCTGCGATGCCAAAGCCAATAAGAATGACGTATTGCATAAATTTGGAGCTGATATTCACCATAGGAACTAGTTTAGAACGCATTGTCAACCAAGCATACGCTTGGGCATGCTGCACTGCATGTCCTACTTCATGAGCTGCTACTGCCGCTGCCGAAGCATTTCGTTCTCCATAAACCACTTCACTAAGATTCACTGTTTTGTTTCCAGGATTATAATGGTCGGTAAGTTGTCCTTTGACAGATATTACTTTTACATCACTGATGCCATGGTCTTGAAGCATTTTTTCAGCAATCTCTTTACCTGATAATCCATTGTTTAATCGAACTTTAGAATAAAAAGAGAATTTAGATTTAAGTTTTTTACTAACCAACATACTGATTAGCATGAATATTCCACCAATTACCATGGCGCCTGTTTGCATACTATTTCCTCCTAGCATAATTTTTTTTTAATTTGGTTTGCATAAACTATGCCATTTCATAGTCTACGGGTTTGTTTAATCTGTATTACACTTTGGTAAATCCAGCTTTAATCTTTGTCAAATATATAAAAAATGGTTTACTTTCATTATAATAGTTTATTGTATTATAAGTCCTTTGGTGTGACTATTAAAAATTCTATATCTATAAGATGTTATAAACCTCATTGTCATTGGCAACATGGACATTTTTAAAAATAGGTTGTGCCTCTTCAATAAATTCATCTAGCTCGATGTATCGGGCACTATAATGGCCTAATACCAGTTTTTTTACTTTTGCTAGTTTAGCAATATTTGCTGCATCGATGGCTGTAGAGTGCATTGTCTTTATTGCTCTAAATTTTAATTCTTCTAGAAAAGTAGATTCATGGTATAGAAGGTCAACCTCATGAATCCATGGAATAATAGTTTCATTATAGATAGTATCACTACAGAAAGCATACGAACGGGATTTTCTAGGCGGAATCACTAAATTTTCATTTGGAATAAGTTTTCCTTCTTGATCTATAAAATCCGCCCCACGTTTTATAAATTTGATTTCTTTTAACGGAATTTTATAGAAATTTATTTTTGACTTAATAATGTTAGGTTCTTTAGGTTTTTCGACAAACTTATAGCCCGAACATGGTATTCGATGTTTTAAAGGAAAACTAAAAACTTCAACTTTTTTATCCTCATAAATATTATGAAGCCCCTCGAAACCAACTTCTGTAAAGGTGAGATCAAATTGAAGATATGATCCGGAGAGTTTTAATTGCAGTAAGATTATCTCTTCTAGTCCTTTGGGAGAGAAAATGGATAATGGCTTTGTTCGGCCCAACAGACTGAGTGACGAGATGAGTCCCATCAATCCGAGATAGTGATCTCCATGCAGGTGACTGATGAAAATAGCTTTAAGATTTTGTAGTTTGATATGATTATTTCTGACCGCCAATTGTGTGCCTTCTCCACAATCTATCATGTAATTACTGTTGGCGATAGACACAATTTGTGAGGTGGGATTACGGTGTTTAACCGGCAGTGCTGAACCGCATCCTAATATGGTAATGTCAAAGTTCATTTTTTTTTCAAAAAAAAACCATTTCACTAGCATTGTACTAGATGAAATGGTTTAATAAATATCATGTGGAATTACTTTCGAAGCAACATTCTTTTAGTTTGCGTATACCCGTTAGTGGTTATGCTATATAGATAGATGCCACTGTTAAGGTCTTCTGCATAGAAATCAATGGTATTATCCCCTTCTTTGGCCCGAAGAGATTGAACATAAACACTCTCCCCTACCATGTTGAACACTTGGAACAACACTTCTGTAGGTTCTTTAACGGAAAAAGGTATTTTGGTGAATTCAGAAAATGGATTTGGCAGATTCTGTTCTAGGCTTGTATTGTTTTGAACTATCGTGTTGATACCGTCAGTCAATTGTACTGTAAGAGTATAGTCAGCGTAATTATACGGCAGCGCTAGTACTGTACCAGCAAGATTAACGTATATACTCAGGCTGATTATTAATGGGTAATCACCAGCGGTGTCCGTCGTTCCTGAAATTTCGATACAAGCTTGCTCTCCACCAGGTATGGTGCAGCTCATATTATTACACGCATATTCATAGCCCACTGGCAATCCTGATATTCCGGCTATAGTAATAGAGTCAATATCATACGC
>JAJRRH010000106.1 GCA_024279715.1 Bacteroidota bacterium | reverse complement strand
TGCCAGGTATAGCATTGTCGATGGAGCCATCTGTATTTAATGTTGATCCATCTGCAGGGTCTGGATTATATGTGAAGATGCCACCAATATCTCCTGTTATTGTTGCAGCTATGGGTGCGCTGCTACAGAAATCTGTTAGGGTGAAGCTTGCATCGTCTTCCGCGGTGGCTGTTACACTTTGTGTTTCTGTCGATGGACAGGTACCGGTTGTGGTATAGTCCATGGTATATGTTGTGCCAGGTATAGCATTGTCGATGGAGCCATCTGTATTTAATGTTGATCCATCTGCAGGGTCTGGATTATATGTGAAGATGCCACCAATATCTCCTGTTATTGTTGCAGCTATGGGTGCGCTGCTACAGAAGTCGGTTAGAGTGAAACTTGCGTCATCTTGTGCATCAACTACAAAATTTATTGTTTCAGAATAATCACATTGTGCCCCAATTACAGTATATGTTGCGCTAAAATCACCAATAGTACTAGGATTAAACTCCCCATTTACATCCACATCACCAGACCATTGACCCCCAGTAGGAGTGGCGGTGAATGAAACAATACCATTATTTTCACATATAATCCCAACTGGAGATATGACTATATCATTTGGGGATGGAATAACATCAAAACAAACAGTTTCATCATAACTACATCCAAAATCATCAATTACTTGATAAGTATAACATTGATTACCTGTTGTAGTTGGAACAACAGTAATATCGTTACTATTTATATTGGTAATTGTAGGATCATCAATCCATGATTCGGATGTAAACGTATTAGTAAACGTTTCATCCGAAACATAAAGATTAGGATTAATATTCATCTCCCATGAAAAAAGAAAACCATTATCAGAATTCAAATTATCAGTTATTGTAATTATCCAATCTCCATTTAAAGGACATCCTAATAAATTCGTTAGATTTTCCTCAGAAGTATAATCCCCCGCAGGCTGAGAGTTGCCGGGTAAATCAGAATCTAAAAACCCATACGTTGGATTAGTCGTAAAACAATAGTCGTACCCTATTCCTTCTGCATTAGGTTGCAAATCATCATCAATAGGTTCTCCTAAGTATGTAGCAACTCCATTATTAGGATAACTAAACATAATAATAGATTGATTGTTTGGACATGTCAATTCTATTTGTAAATCTCCCAAATACGAATGTTCTAAATTAAGACAAATACTTTCTAAATCATTAATATTGGTTAGGGTGGATCCAGTTTCAAAACAATCAAGTGAGATTGCAGAAGTAAAGAAATTACCAGAACCATCGGGTAGTCCGACTAAACCAGCGTCAATATTTTCACAAGTTACTGAAGCACTATTACCTGTAACATTTCCAAAAAGAACATTTTCAGAACCTAAACAAATTTCGTCTTGTAAAACAGAAGTGCCAACAAAACTAGGACTGGTAGAAACATAAACTGTTTGCGTTATTGAATTGGAATTAGTACACCCGTTAATATCAGTAATAGTTAAATTTGCATTGTAAATACCCTCCGATGGATAAACATGTGATACACTAGTTCCTGAACCTACTGATCCATCACCGAAACTCCACTCAAAGGTTGACGTTGCATCAGATTGTGAATAGTTAGTGTTGTTTTCAGAATAAATACCAATAGCTGTGAAATCTACCATATCCCCTTGGCATAATTGAAGAATACCAGATGGATTGGGGTTGGGGTTAACATCTGTGATATTTCCTTGTACATTTTGACAAGGCAAAGGGCAGGAGATATTAGCACTCCAACCACCATCAACTACAGAAATATCTGAAATAAAAGTAATCGTTAAACAAGTACCTGAAGCTATTATCATAGAACTATTTAATTGACCTCCATCAAAAGGTGATCCTGGCATCTCTGGTGATGCAGTGGTTGGACCGTCATAAACGTGAAAATCATCAAAAAAAATCTCAGTATTAAAATTTGTGAAAAAAAGTTGAATAGGAACACCATTATCCGAACAGAAAGTTACTGTATAATCTTCATCATTCTGATAATCGCCACCACTACCTCCTGAATCATAAAAAGTACCTGAACATGTGTTTATAGTCGTGTTATTAGTACTTCCATTCAATAAATACGTTTGGGAAAACATATTCATTGCAAAGAATAATAGGAGGATACTTACCGCGTATTTTAACAACATGAGAGAGATTAAAAAAACAAATTATTTCGTTTCTAACTACATTTTAACAAACAATCAATTTGACATTTGTGCCAAATGTAGCCCATATTTTTGAAGGATGCAATCTATTTACCTGATAATTAGGGATTGAAACCAAGGTTTTCGATAAAATGCAGTTTATTACTGATGACTAATAGGTTTTTTTCTATGAAAAATTACAGGTCTACTTATGATTATAGGTGAAACCATTATCTAATTATTGTAATCACTCCACGAAATACTGTTTTTTCGGTTGAGCCCTCTTTACGGATATTCATTATCCAAGTGTACAAACCATTAACAACGTAATAGTCTTTGTCATCATTGTACGAACCATTCCATTTAGCACCTATTTCATTTGTTCTAAAAATTTCTTTACCATACCTATCAAATATAGCAAACTCATAACCATCTTTTTCGGCACCTAGTATAATCGGGTAAAAAAGTTCATTTAAACCATCCCCATCGGGTGTAAATGCCGTTGGAACATATACGAATAACTCACCTTCAATGATAATTGTTTGACAGGATGTGTCGGTACAGCCATTCTCTTCAGCTACTGTTAAGCATACATTCCACGATTCAGAATTACCAAGATCATTCACGGGAAGTGATATTGTTGGATTAGTGATGTCTGAATAAATATCGTCTCCTATTTGCCAATAGCTATTGATTGAATTGGAACTAGATTCATTGTTAAATGTAATTATTGGGTTTTGTATTGAAGGATTTTCGGGAGAAAAACTAAATTCGGCAACTGGCTGGTTATAAACCTCAATCGCATTTTGTACCAGTAAAGAATTAAAACATCCTTGGGGGGATGTCATGCTCAAACTTACATCAAAAAATCCTACCTCATCCACAAGGTAATTTATACTTTCGCATCCATTAAGGGTGTCCTCATTGATAATCCAAATACAAGAATTACCAATAAAATCAATAGGTGTAGTGTTCTCAATCATTACTTCACCAGGGCCACATAATTCAATATTATTGGTGAAACTTACGGGGGGCAGATCGAATACATTTATCGGAATCCATTGTTCAACATCTTCGCTACATCCATCAGATACTGTAACATTTACTCCATTAGACTCATTAACTAACACTTGAGAGGTGTTTTCAAAGTTAGAAATAATACCATTACCCTCCCAAATATAATCATAAGACAAGGTTTGCTCCCCTAATGGCTCAATCCATATATAAGCTGTATCTCCAACACAAACCTCCAAATCTTCTGAGAAAACATAGTCAATTGGAGGAGGGTTTTCAAGTAATACAAGTCCCTCTCCAATATTGGTACAATACTCGTCGGTAATTCCGATTATTTCATATTCTCCTATTTGGTTTGTTTCCAAAATAAAAGGACTTTCAGTCGTTGTAATTATTGACTGTGGTATTCCGTCTATTGAATATTCTATTGTCCATGGAGATGACCCTGTTATGTTAATAACTATGGGTTGCGAAATTCCTGAGCATACCATGAAATCACCTTCAATAAATGAGGTTGGTAATGGTTGATAATTAACATCTACTGAACCGTCTACCGTTCCTACACAATTTGGATCGACAACGCTTTCAATAGTATAAATTCCTTCGTTATTTACAGCCAATAAATATGGGTTTTGACTTGAAATTATGGTTGGTTGATTTATATTATCAATAGAATATTCAAAAGTCCATGGTCCATCTCCGTTAAACTCAATTTCAATAACACCCGTCTCTTCTCCACATAAAGTAAGTTCTTCTATTAACATTGTTGCTGAAGTTATACATGCTGCTGAGGGCTCATCACTAATTACACTACTTCCACAATTATTATTATCTGTGACTACAAATAAATATCCACTATTTAAAGGTATTGGATCGCTAGTAAACGTGTTTCCAACTAAACTTCCTTGACCTAAAACACTATAGGTGTTTGAATCTCCGTTAATAATCTCAAAAACAACAACATATTCATTTGAGTCGGTATTAGAAATAATCTCCACATTGATAATTTCAGGGCTATCTATTTCTTGAACAGTTGCTATCCCACTCACATTACCAAAACACTCATTGTCAGCAACACTTATGAGGGTGTAAACTCCAGGAATATCCGTGTTAAGTATAAATGGATCGTCGCTTGTTGTTATAGGTAATTGTTCTGTTCCATTTATTTCATAAACAAATGTCCAAGGAGCAACACCTGTAAAATCAATTTGTAAGTCTCCTGATAGACCTGGACATAGTGCTAAATCACCAGATAATGTAGCTCCCGCCACACAAGAACACTCATAACTACTTGTAATATTGATTGGTATACAATTATTTGTATCTGTAATAGTAATACTATAGGTGTCTCCATTTAATATTGATTCACTTGTAAAAACAGAGCCCACAATATTTCCGTCAGAAGAGGTATATGTTTCTTCATCCCCATCTATTATCCCAATAACCACGGTATAGAATTCTTGATTGTCGCTACATTCATACTCCAAACTTGTTATTGTGGGTGATGACAGCATTGATACAGTTGCTGAACCCCCAATGCTCCCAAAACAATTGTTATCCTCTACATTGATTAAGGAGTATGTTCCAAATGATCCTGTAGATAGAATATACGGATTATCACTCGTAGTAATAGATGTTTGATCTATTCCATCAATTGCATAAACAAAAGTCCATGGAGATTCCCCTTCAAAGTCTATCTGTAAATCTCCAGTAGCATTTGAACAAAGGCTAATATCTCCGCTAATTATTGCAGAGGATAAACAGCTGCAATTGTATAGACCATTTGCGGAGCTTGTCTGACAATTGTTAATATCATTCACATCGAAATTATATGCAACACCACTAGTAATTGGATCGCTTACAAATGTTGAACCTGTTAATGTACCTGCACCTGTAATGTTATATGAAGTATTATCTCCTCCAGAAATATCAAATGAGACGGTATATGTTTGCTGATCTGAGCTACAAGTTTCTATTATATTATTGATAATTGGATAATCTAAAAAATTTACTGTTGCTGTACCAAGTGCTAATCCAGTACAGTTATTATCTAAAACACTTGTTAAGGTGTATAAGCCCTCAGTACCAATATTAAGAAAGTATGGGTTATCGACCGTGGTTATTGATGTTTGATCTATTCCATTTATAGCAAAAACAAAAGTCCAAGGAGATTCCCCCTCAAAGTCTATTTGTAAATTTCCGTTACTTCCTGAACAAATAGTTATATCTCCACTTATCGTTGCTTGTGGTGAGCATGGACAATTATAAAATCCTGAGATAGTTTCAATAGTACAGGCGTTTCCATCACTTACTTCAAAACTATAAGGATCTCCACTCTGAATTGGATCGCTTACAAAGGTTGAGCCAGTTAATGTGCCTAAACCTATAACGTTATACGAAGTATTATCTCCTTCAGAAATAACGAATGATACGGTATATGTTTGCTGATCTGAGTTACAAGATTCCACAATATTAGTAACTAAAATATTTTCATATATTTCAATAAATTGAACAAAGGAAGTGGAACAATTATCCCCTAAGGTGTATTCTACAGAATATATAGACCCTGCGGTTGAATTAACAATTTCACCTGTCGAGGGTATAATTGTAGCGCCATCCATTGGAGTAGTATTAAAAGAAAATTCACCATTAGGTGTAGATATACTTGAAGGCATAATAATTTCATTTGAACATGAATTTGAATATTCAAAATTTGGATCTTCTATAGAGACTACTGGTATTTCAATTGATTCTGATATAACACAATCAGCTTCTGTTATAGTATATGTTCCTATATAACTTCCGGCTCCAATAATCGGATTAAATGTGCCATCTGCATTAACATCCCCCGACCATGTGCCTCCGATAGGAGAAGCTATAAGTGTTATAGGTGTATCTCCTTCGCATAATGGATTTACTTCATCTATTGATAGATTAATAGATGATGGTACAACATTGAAACAAATAGTTGTGTCATAGGTACAATTAAAGTCATCCATAACCTGATAGGTATAACAAGTATTACCTATTTCATTAGGAATTACAGTGATACTATTTCCGCCAATTTCAGAAATAGTTGGGTCTGGCAACCAACCATCGGTAACAATCAGGTTTGTAAAAGAATCATCTGTCAAATTAAGGTTTGGATTAATATTAATTTCCCAAGAAAAAAGAAATCCATTGTCAGAATTAAGGTTGTCAGTAATTGTAATTGCCCAGTCTCCATTAAGTGGGCAACCTATTAGATTAGTTAGTGGATCTTCTGGTGTATAGCTACCTGAAGGTTGCGAAGCTCCTGGTAAATCAGAATCTAAAAAACCATATGTAGGGTTGTTTGTAAAACAATAATCGTAACCAACCCCCTCTGTATTGGGTAGTAAATCGTTATCCAATGGTTCTCCTAAAAATGTGTTACTTCCGTTATTTGGGTAATTCAAAAATACCGATGATTGATTATTAGGGCAAGTCAACTCTATTTGTAAATCCCCCAAATATGAATGTTCCATGTTAAGACAAATACTTTCCAAATCATTAATATCTGTAAGGACAGCACCTATTTCAAAACAATTAAGTGTAATTGGAGAAGTAAATGAATTACCCGAACCATCAGGTAATCCAACAAGTTGCGCATCTTCACTGTCACAAATTGTACTGACTGCCTCTGTATTTACAACTCCTGTTAAAATATTAGACGCTCCAAGACATATTTCATCATAAAGTGCCCCTGAGCCGATAAAACTTGGTGTAGTGGATACATATATAGTTTGTGATAATTGATTGGTGTTCGTGCAACCATTAATGTCTATAATAGTTAAATTCACTATATATATCCCCTCTTCTGAATACTGATGAATTACAGACGTTCCTACTTCAATTGATCCATCCCCGAAGTCCCATTCGAAAGTAGAGGTGTTATCAGATTGTTCGTAATCGATATTATTCTCGGGGTATATTCCTATGGCAGAAAAACTAATCTCTTCGTTTTGGCAAATTTGAACAGCGTTGGTTGTTGGGTTTGGACTAGGAGAAATATCCGTGATACTTCCTTGCATATTTTGACAATTAACAGAACAATTAATCGTGGCTGACCAACCACTATTTGTCACGCTACCATCAGAATCAAAATTAATAGTAAAACAAGAACCTGAAGAATTTATTAATAATCCACTTAATTCATTACCGTCAGCAGGTGTTTCAGGAAATAATGGTGAACCTATATTAGGACCGTCATATATTTCTAAAAAATCGTAGCCACTTTCTAAATCGAAAGAATTGAAAAGTAAGCTAATGGTAGATCCATTATCTGAACAAACAGTTATTGTATAGTTTTCATTACTCGAATAATTACCGCTCGCTCCGCCTGAATCATATAGAATACCTGAACAGGTGTTTATTGTTGTACCATTTGTACTGCTGTCTAAAAGATACGTTTGAGAAAACATATCCATACTAATAAAAAGCAATAGTATAATGAATATACTGCGTGGTGACATAAGTTGTTTATATGGTTGCTTTACTAGTATATAAAAACACTAATAAGTACCCACAAATCTAATAAACTTATTTCACTTTAAGTATTAAGGCTTGAATAATTAACTTAATACTCAATATAAGGAATGAAAAAAAAGGTTTGGGATTTTTAAACCAAATGAATTTTCTTAGCTAATTCACTCTTATAAGAACCTCCAATTGGAACAACTTTTTTGTCATTTTCAAGAATTACATTTGGCTGTTCGATAGCCGCAATTTTATTTAAGTTGATAATAAAAGACCTGTGAACCCTCATAAACCTTCCGCCACCTAGCTTCACTTCCATATCTTTCATGGTGCTATGAATTGTATATCTACTATCTAATGTGTTGATTACCACATAATCTTTCAATGCTTCCACATAATACACATCATCCAGACCTATTTTAAGAAGTCTAGAGTTTGATTTAACAAAAATATGATCCGTTTCCGATTTACTCCCCTCTGCTATTGAATATAACAAATCTCTTTCTTTTTTTACCTCTGCATCCTTAGTGTGTTTATACAACGCCATTTCAAGTGTTGTTTTAACATTTATCTCTTTGAATGGTTTAATCAAATATCCATTAGGTTCTGTAAGTTTCGCCTTAGCTAACGTGTTTTCATCCGTATAAGCAGTAAGATAAACAATAGGAACGTACATTTCCTTTTTTATAGCTTCAGCCGCTTGAATACCTGTCATTTCACCCTTTAACATGATGTCCATTAAGATAATATCTGGTTTTAATTCCAATGCTAACTCTATCGCTTTTTCACCAGTATCAGCCGCACCTATAATATTGTATCCAAGCTTTTTAAGGCTCATTTGAATATCCATCGACACGATCTTTTCATCTTCAATTACTAATACATTTGCTTTTGACATAACTACGAATTTTTGATTTTATCAAAGTTAATAAAAATATTCGAACCTTCATTATTCTCTATCTTTATATTTCCATCAAGTTGTTCTACTAAGATAAAAACAAGTTGTAACCCAAGAGATTCACTTTTTTCTATATCGAAATCACTAGGAATTCCAATTCCATTATCTCTTAATTCTATAAACACTTTTTCTTCCTTTTCTTTAATAACCAACGTAATACGCCCCTTTATATTGTCAGGGAAGGCATATTTCAGCGCATTCGATATTAACTCATTTAATATTAATCCACAGGGAATAGCTTGATCCAAAGAAAGTTGTATATCTCCAACCTCAGATACCAATTCAATTTGACCTGGTGTTATAGAATATGATTGAATTAAATTTGCGGTAAGATTCTTTATATAATATCCGAAATCAATATATCGTATGTCTTCATTCATATACAAACTCTCATGAATAAAACTCATGGAGGTAATTCTATTTTGACTTTCCTTGAGGATTTTTAACGCATTTTCATCTTTAATATAGGAAGCTTGAAGATTTAGTATACTTGATATTATTTGAAGATTGTTTTTAACCCTATGGTGTACTTCTTGTAATAATGTCTCCTTTTCTTTTAACGAATCGTTTAATTGTTTCGTTATTATTTTTGATTGACTAATATCAATTGCAATACACGATATTTCACTTATTTCATTTTCAACATACGAAATAGGACTCATATATATTTCTAAAAATTGCTCTCTATCGAATCTATCGGTAATGGAAATTTCAAATAATTGCTTTTTATTATTTAATGCTTTTTTAAAGTTATTCTTAAATACTTTTATAGCGGTAGTGTTTCCATACGTACTATAGTAATCTTCAAAATCAGAGTTTATGGTTACTATTCTATTGAACCAATTGAGCATTACTTTTTCTAACGAATGATTACAAGCTGTTATTTTTAATTCCTTGTCTAAACTCCAAATAAATACTGTTGAATTTTGAAATATACTATTATACCTTGCAGTGTTTTTATTTAGTTTTAGTTGTATTTGCTTACGATTTGTAACATCCATACCAATACCTGATACCTCAAGTATATCCCCATTTTCATCAATAATTGGATTTAAATAAATTTCTTTATACTCGTATTTATCATTTACATATTCAAGTTTTGTTTCAAAAAAGACTGTATTTCCCTTAAATGCTTCTTGATACTTTTTATTCCAAAAATCAACTTTTGTTTTATTATTAATACGATGTTCAATCGTATTTAATCGTTGATTTAACTTAGGGTCTTCACTATACAGGTTTTTAAATATCGTTGCGTAATTTTCATTAAATGAGGTCAATGCATATTCTCTGTCGATACTCCAAATAGTGTGATTACCACTATCAAATATAGACTTCATTTTTAATGCTTGCTTCTTTATTGTTATCTTATCACTTAAATCTTTTATAACAAATAAAAAATCATTAGTATCGTCATTGTACGACGTTATAACAAGGTATGTAGAATGTATTTTACCTTGTTTAGATTTTAGTTTAACTCCTCCTTCATATCTTTTTTTGTCTTTTAACTCTATACAAATTTCTTTGTAATGGGAATTACTATGAAATATTACTTCTGTATAATTCCCATTGAGTTCCTGCTCCGAATATCCCAAATTTCGATTGATTTCTTTATTACTAAAAGTAATTTTACTATCCCTATCCACAAGTAATATCATATCTGTATTACTATTGATTAAACTATCTCTGAATAATCTACTTTTATGCAATTCTTTTTGGGTAATAGAGTGATTTACAACTTCCTTTTTTAGAGCTTTCGTAGTTTCCTGGATTATTTTTAATTCACGATTTTCATTGATTTCAGTTATAGTAAGTAGAATATTTTCAACACCTTTAATCAAAATTTTAGTGAATGTTTTTACATATTTTTCTTCTTTTAAAAAAAATACACCAACATTATCAAGCTGCTCGTTTAATTCATCTTTATTATTAATAGATTGAATAATTTCTATATTTTCATTCAAAAGTAATTGGCCAGCTATATTAGTTTTTTTAATATGCGACAATTCCTTATCTAATAAATAGGAAGGTAAATTCAGATTTCCTAATAAACTCTGAAATGTTTGATTTGATATAGCAACTTTCACGGGTATACGAATATAGTATAGCTTACGTTATTATACCAATAAAAGTTATTAATCTATTTCTAATTCTTGATATGTTGGTTTAATCTTAGTTCCGTCTAATTTTACTTCTATACCGCTTTGATATTCAATAGATAATATCACTTCACCTTCTTCATTATAGGTTTTCCAAACACCATGTTTCACCCCTGAAGAATATTTTCCCTCTTGTTTTAAAACCCCAGTACTGTAGTAATAACGGTGTTTTCCAACACCTAACCCACGCTGATAAGTACCCTTAAAGCTCGTTTTTCCATTGTCATAGAGATAAATCCATTCACCATCTCTTTCTCCATCTACGTACACACCATTTTCAGTATGATCTCCGGAATGTATAAACCACGCCCCTTCCTTATATCCTTCAAGGTATTCTCCTTTACCTATAACATTTCCTAACTCATCATATTCTATTGATTCTCCTTCTTCATATCCTCTACGGTAGTTTTCATCTCGTCTTAGTTGCGAATTTTCATAGTACCATTGCCAATTACCAGTCGGTTTACCGTTCCTATATTTACCTTTTTGTGAAATTTTTCCATTGTAATGATAAAACACCCAATCATTTACTCTTTTACCCTCTTCATAAGTACCTTTAGCTTTAATAGTACCATCTATATAATATAACTTCCATGGTCCTGTAAAATTCCCTTTTTCGTCGACAATTCCTTCTGCAACCATAATACCATCCTCATAAACAAATGATTTAATAATATTTCCACTGTCGTCAAATTCACGATGAGTACCATGTTTTTTGTTAGATTTATACGTTCCTGAAGATTTTACATTACCATTTTCGAAATATTCATTTTTTATTTCCAATACAGTCATTTCTTCGGATTCGATATCTAATACGCCATTTTTATAACGCTCAAGTTTTATTACTCTTCCATCCTCATCATAAGTCTTGAACAAACCATATTTTTCCCCATCAACAAATACACCTTCCCATTTTACAGTTTTATTATCATAAAATTCCATCCAAACTCCTTGTTTACGATCAATTTTATCCAATCTATTGATCTTTTCAATTTTTTTTAGATAATCATCTTTGTAGGTTAAAATTGATGTTATTCTATTGGTAATATCATAGTCATATCCTTTGCCTTCACGTAATCCATCAACATAGGGTATTTCTTTTTGAAGTTCACCAGTGTCAAAATATAAAGTATGGCTACCAGTCTTAATATCGTTAGTATAATTCTCTGTTTCGATGATAACATCATCTCTATAGGTATTGTATTCTCCACTTTTAATACCATTTTTGTAGTTTATTTCATATCTCAAATTTCCTAATTCATCATAAAAAGACCATGTACTATCAAGCAAAAAATTCTTTCTATTTCCTTCCGTTTTTAGAATGCCATTTTCGTAATATGTTTTCCACCAAAAATTAGGCCTGTTATCGACCATAAAACCCTCACTAGAAACCACGCCATTATCATACTTAAAATACTTGTAATCAGTACTATCAACTTGACTAATAGCATCTGGTTTGAAACCAAGAAAAAGGAAGATAAGCAACGAATATTTAAAATCAAAGTTTTTCAAATTATGTAGTATTTGTTTAAGTAGTATAATAGTTTTTTTAATTTTAATTAATCTACTACTATTATTAGCTTGTTCATTGAGTGTATAACTTTAGATCGATTTATCGTGTTATAAACTTATTAAAGTCCATTTGTATTTATCAACTCACTTATCATTCATCAAAAATCTGACCATCAATTATATTATATGTTATCAACACCATTGTTAATAATTCTATTAGTAATAAATATATTATTCAACCTGGAGTTTTGTTGTTAAAATATCTTTGTATTTTTATATGTGAAAACGAAGGTACAAATTTGAGGGATTATAAAATATTTTTATATGCAATTATCTTTTTATTATATCCTAATTTTATTTAATCTAGTTATGAATACTTATAATGAGATTTCATAAATAGAGGTTAATAACCAGTTTGTATAATTTGATGATTATAAGCTTTCTAATTGAAAGTAATAATTGTGGTGTGTATAAGTATATATGTAAATTTTAATAAGTAATGAATAAAACCATAGTAATAGGATCAGATCATGCTGGTTATGAACTTAAAATGAAATTAGTTCAGTATTTGGCAGATAAAAAGTACAAAATCAATGATTTAGGTACAAATTCTAATGAAAGTACGGACTATCCAGAGTATGCTCATTTAGTTGCACAAGCTATTGAAGAAGATAATAATTTATTAGGGATACTGATATGTGGATCAGCTAATGGTGTTAGTATTACAGCCAATAAGCATAAAGATGTTCGTGCTGCAATCGCTTGGAATGTAGAAATTTCTGAAATGGCAAGACTTCATAATGATGCTAATATTATTTCACTTCCAGCTAGGTATATCAGTGAGGAGGAGGCCAAAGATATTGTGACTGTTTTTTTAGGAACAGAATTTGAAGGAGGTAGACATGCACGTAGAGTCAATAAAATAAACATAGAATAAAGTGAATATAAAGAATATTACCCTAAACCTACTATTGTTAATCAGTAGTGGTATTACAACAGCACAAGATGTGGATAAATCAATAGATTATGCGCAAACAATCACTAGTGAAGAATTAAGCAAACACCTACATATACTTGCTTCAGATGCCTACGAGGGTAGAGAAACTGGCTATAAAGGTCAAAAAATGACAGAGGAATACCTTGTAAATTACTATAAAAGTATTGGTATTGAGGCACACAAGAATACATATGTACAAAACTTTGAAGTTATTCTACGTGATCCCGAAAAAGTAGATATAAGTGTTCAGAACAAAAGTTTCTCGTTTATTGATGATTATTACTATTACCCACCAGGAATACAAGATACAATACTTGTGGGAAAAGGAATATATGGTGGTTATGGAATAGATGATCCAAAATATAATGACATTAAAGGGATAGAATTCAAGAATCAGATTGTGATTATAAAGAATGGTGAACCTGTCGATAAGAGTGGAAAGTACATTATAACAGGTGAAAAGACAGCTGGCGTTTGGTCAGCCATGCGAGAAAAGAAAGTTAAGATATTTAAAGAAAAAGGCGCCATGGCACTTCTTATAATCAAGACGGATTATGAGGATAATTTAGATAGATTGAAGAACTATTTTTCTCATAAAACTATGGGTCTCGTTGCAAATAAAGAAAAAGGCAAAGCTGCAATGCCTGTTTTTTATATATCTGAAAAAATGGCAATTCAGTTAATGGGTAAGAAACTATTTAAAAAAGGAATGTCAAAACCATTGAAAGTTGTAGGAACTGAAATAGATAATGAAATAACAATAGCATTCAATCGCAATAATAATATTTTAACAAGTTCCAATGTACTAGCTTATATACCAGGTACTGATAAGAAAGATGAATTAATAGTGGTTAGTGCTCATTACGACCATATAGGAATCGATGATGAAGTGGTATATAATGGAGCTGATGATGATGGTTCAGGGACTGTGGCGGTATTAGAAATGGCACAAGCATTTCAACTAGCGAAAGAGCAGGGTTATGGATCACGAAGAAGCCTATTGTTTCTCAATGTTTCAGGGGAAGAAAAAGGGCTTCTAGGGTCTGAATATTACAGTGATCATGCGGTATTTCCTATTGAGAACACTATAGCTAATCTAAATATTGACATGATAGGTCGAGTGGATGAAGCACATACGAATGACAGTATGTATGTGTATATTATTGGTTCTGATATGTTAAGTCAAGAGTTACACAACATAAATGAGCAAGCAAAGGAAAAGTACTCCGATATTAAGTTAGACTATACTTATAATGACAAAGAAGACCCTAATCGATTTTATTATCGTTCAGATCATTATAATTTTGCAAAACATAATATTCCCGTTATTTTCTATTTTACAGGAATTCATGAAGATTATCACAAACCTACGGATACAGTGGATAAAATAATGTTTGGTAAGTTGGAAGAAATAACTCGTTTGGTGTTTCATACCGCATGGGAGTTAGCAAATCGGGAGGATCGTATACAATTAATCGATGAAAAGTAGTTCGATTACACACAGTAAACAAAAAAAGTATAAGTAAATCACTCTTCGATTAATTCCACAATAAACGCATCCATTTCCGAAACATACTCCGTATAATATTCACCTGTACCTGGACCATAAAACCCTGTATGAATACGTCGTATATTCCCTTTTTTATCGATGATAATAGAGGTTGGAAACGATGAAATATTATCTACTATAGTAAATAATGAATCAGCAACCACCTTGCTTTTATCACCACCTAGATATATCTCATAGGGTATACCTATTCGTTTTTTAATACGTTCAATATTTATGAGGCCCACATCTTTTTTCTCAAATGCCACACCAATAATCTCAAGTCCATCATCATGAAACTTGTCATATAAACTAGTATAGTAGCGACTTTCATCTATGCAATTTGGACACCAGCTACCAAGAATCTGAATAATGGTAACCTTGTTATCAAGAGACATATCTTCAAAAGAAACCTGGTTTTCATCACTATCACGGACTTTAATTTTCTGCCATTTTTCACCTTTAACAACTTTAGTAATAAGGTCAGGATCATTCAATTGGAATTCAGGATTTACTATAGCTTCCCATGGTTCCTCCCAGTGTTTGCCTGAATAAAACATACCATCTAACAGTTTATTTCCTTTAAGAGTTGCTTTAAAAAGAAATGCGTGTGAGCCATCAAAACAACTCAAATTAAGTTGATTTTCAACTAGATTACCTTCTAGAAACCGATAATCTCCAGTTTCAGTAGCGAAGGTACCATAGACAATATTAGGTGATTTAAAAGTGAATAGTCCTATAGCATTATAAGTATCTTTTTTGGAATTAGGACTGAAGTGAACCTCCCATTTTTTTGGCAAATCTAATTCGGTTTTACCATGTTTTTCAAAACGAAAATCTTCACCGTGTTGTGCTGTAAAATTTAACCTATATTCCGGGGATTTTCCATAATTAATCCAATATCCAGATAACTCAGTTGGAGAAATAATTTTACCAAAAAATTTTGAAGGAAACACCGGAGTTTCAAAATAAACTGAATCTCCTTTTTGTACCACATTTATTGCTTCTATACGTTCTTCAGCATTGGTAATAGTGATAGTATTCTTACCATCTTTTGTGGAATACTCAAAATTAAAAGGTAGTTTATCCTTCTCAATATCCAATAACAAACGCCAGACACCTGGTTTCATTTCAAGTTTTACCTCTATGTTAATAGTCTTACCGGTCTTAACAGTACTATCTGTGCAAGAGTAGAATACAACAAGGACAAGAATTAATAATTTTTGCATCATAATGTTAGGTATAAAAATACAAATATCTTACTAAACTACAAGTGTATTATAATTAGATAATCATATTCCTAAGTTCGTTGAGGAATAATTCTGATGTAAACCCTCCGTATTACAAGGTAGAATGAACAGTATGTTTTTAACCTAATTTTCACAATGATTAAACAGGTTGTATCAACCATATCACTTTGAAAAATTTAGCGAAACATCCATACAAATCCATACGTGATGTTTTAATCAAATAGAGTCTTCGAGATAGGCATAAAAAAAGCACTGTTCCCTTGGAACAGTGCTTTTTAAAATCATCAAAATATAGAATTACAAATCAAAAGTAATTCCTTGCGCCAAAGGTAAATCAGCACCATAGTTAACAGTATTTGTTTGTCTTCTCATATATGCTTTCCACGCATCAGATCCGGATTCACGTCCGCCTCCGGTCTCTTTTTCTCCACCAAAAGCACCACCAATTTCAGCACCACTTGTTCCAATGTTAACATTGGCAATACCACAATCACTACCTTGCGTACAAAGGAACATTTCAGCTTCGCGCATATTGTTCGTCATGATAGCAGAAGATAATCCTTGTACCACGTCATTTTGCATTGCAATCGCCTCGTCCAATTCTTTATATTTCATCACATATAGAATAGGAGCAAAAGTTTCGTCTTGCACGATCTGATATTCGTTTTTCACTTCAGCGATACATGGTTTTACATAACATCCAGATTCATATCCTTCACCCTCTAAAACACCACCTTCAACTACGAATTTTGCCCCTTCGGTTTTCGCCTTTTCAATGGCTGATAAATAGGTATTTACCGCATCTTTATCAATCAATGGACCCATATGTTTGGATTGATCCAAAGGACTACCTATTTTAATTTGTTTGTAAGCATCTACTAGTTTAGACACCACATCATCATATACATTTTCATGAATAATCAATCGTCTAGTACTAGTACATCTTTGACCAGCAGTTCCAACAGCTCCAAAAACAGCTCCAATGATGGTCATTTTTAAATCAGCATCTGGCGTAATAATTATTGCGTTGTTACCACCCAATTCTAAAATCGTTTTACCAAACCTTTCTGCAACCGTAGAACCTACAATACGCCCCATTCTTGTAGAGCCTGTTGCCGAAACTAATGGTACTCTTTTATCAGCCGTCATCATTTGACCTACTTTGTAGTCACCATTAACGATACAACTTAAACCTTCAGGCAAATCATTTGCCTTTAATACTTTCGCGAATATATTTTGACAAGCAATCGAACATAGCGGTGCTTTCTCAGAGGCCTTCCAAACACAAGTGTCACCAGCAATCCATGCTAATGCAGTGTTCCATGACCATACCGCTACCGGAAAGTTGAATGCAGATATAATTCCAACAACACCGAGTGGATGCCATTGTTCAAACATCCGGTGATTAGGTCTTTCACTAGGCATCGTCAATCCATATAATTGGCGACTCAAGCCCACTGCAAAATCACAGATATCAATCATCTCTTGTACTTCACCCAAACCTTCTTGTAGTGATTTACCCATTTCATATGATACCAATTGCCCAAGATCATCCTTAGCAACCCTTAAAGCATCACCAAATTGGCGGACAATCTCTCCTCTTTTAGGAGCTGGTGTAGTTCGCCAAGTTTTAAAGGCAGACTGTGCAGTTTCTATTACTTTATTATACTCAGATTCAGTAGTGGCTGTAACTTTACCAATTAATTGTCCATCAACGGGTGAATAGGATGAAATTAATTCCCCTTCACCAAATGAAATTTGTCCGGTACTACTACCTGGGTTAACATCTTTTACCCCTAAGTTTTTTAAGATTTCTTTTGTATTTATCATTTCTACAGTTTCTTGCATTATTTATGACTTTATTAATTTTATGCAAAGATACTTAGAAAGGAGCAGGAATGAAAGATTGTTTAATGCAATTTAATTGCATTTAGGTTAGTTTTGGTGGGTTTTAGAATAAGCGTCACATTATCAACCCAATACAATCTACCCAAGAAGGAACGAACCCACACTTTTAGAGGGTGAACACCCTTGATGTGATTTCAATGCTTTATTGGGCTCCTAAGGCGGTTAACACGTCTAATATTGGTGTGATTTACGGAGATCTGACATGTTGAATTATATTTAGCTATTGAAATTATTAGTAGTCCTTAAGGTTGAATATTTGTTTCAAAAAGGTAAAGTATTTAAAATTTAAAACGTTGATTTTTACTTTTGATAATTCATTCAATAGAATCAAATGATGCCAAGTAGAAATATATCTTGAAAATGTTCCACGTGGAACACTTCCCTCCTACCTACCTAGATGTACCAATAATACCGAAATATCGGAAGGGCTTACCCCACTTATTCGTGCAGCTTGTCCAAGTGTTATCGGCTTAATTTTATTGAGTTTTTCAACAGCTTCAGAAGAAAGCGATACTAAAGAGCTATAATCAAACCCTTCCTTGAGTCTAACATTCTCCAGCTTTTTCATCTTGATAGACTGTTCTTGTTCCTTACGAATATAGCCCTCATACTTCATTTCTATTTCTGCTTGCTCGATAATTTCAACATCATCATTGAGTTCAATGGTAAGATATTCGTCTAAAAATGATATTTCTTTACGTAATTTAGTGGTAGTAATATTTGGTCTTGAAAGTACTGACTTTAGTTTGACACTTTGTTTTAATGGCGCACTCCCCCATTTTTCTAGTCCTTTATTTATTGTCTCAGGTCTAATGCTTGTTGTCTTAAAATACTTAATGAGTTGTGTTCTTTTTTCATTTTTTTCAACTAAACGATCCATTCTTTCTTGAGAAGCCAACCCAAGGTTATATCCTTTTTCAGTCAGTCTCAAATCGGCGTTATCTTGTCTTAAAAGCAATCTAAACTCAGCGCGCGAAGTGAACATACGATAAGGCTCCTCGGTTCCTTTCGTAATCAAGTCATCAATCAATACACCAATATAGGCTTCATCACGTCCAAGTATGAATTCTTCTTTCCCCGAAATTTTTTGATGCGCATTTATACCTGCCATCAAACCCTGGCAAGCAGCTTCTTCATACCCTGTCGTACCATTAATTTGACCAGCAAAAAATAGGTTGTCAAATAATTTGGTTTCCAATGTGTGTTTAAGTTGAGTAGGTGGAAAGTAGTCATATTCGATAGCATATCCAGGTCTAAACATTTTTACATTTTCAAATCCTTTTATTTGGCGTAATGCTTTTAATTGCACCTCCTCAGGCAGACTTGTGGAGAAACCATTGACATATATTTCAACAGTATCCCATCCTTCAGGTTCAACAAAAAGTTGGTGTCTATCTCGTTCAGAAAACCTCTCAATTTTATCTTCAATGGATGGGCAATAACGAGGGCCTATACCTTGTATCCTTCCGTTAAACATTGGTGATCTGTCAAATCCTTCTTTCAAGAGTTCATGAACTTCAGGTGAAGTATAGGTAATATAACAGCTTCGTTGTTTCTGTACTGGCAGAATATCTGTAAGGTAAGAAAACTTTTGCGCGTTTTCATCACCTTTTTGTTCTTCCATTAAATCAAAGTTTAAGCTTCTTCCATCCACACGCGGTGGAGTTCCAGTTTTCATCCTACCACTCTCAAAGCCCATTTCTATCAACTGTGCCGTTATACCAGTAGCTGCTCTTTCACCTGCTCGTCCTCCACTAAATTGTTTTTCACCAAGGTGAATAATTCCATTTAGAAATGTACCATTCGTCAGAACAACTGATTTTGATTTCACTTCAATACCCATTTGAGTTTTAACACCTGATATCTTACCATCTTTTATAATTAGACCAACAACCATATCCTGCCAAAAATCTAAATTGACGGTCTGCTCTAACATTTTACGCCATTCAATAGTAAACAATTTGCGATCATTCTGGGTTCTTGGGCTCCACATTGCCGGACCTTTTGATAGGTTTAGCATTCTAAATTGTATCGTGCTTTTATCTGATACGATTCCTGAATAGCCACCAAGGGCATCTATTTCTCGAACTATTTGGCCTTTAGCCACACCACCCATTGCTGGATTACAAGACATCTGACCCATGAATTCCATGTTCATTGTAATCAACAATGTCTTAGACCCAAGGTTCGCCGCCGCCGCGGCTGCTTCGTTACCAGCATGACCAGCACCTACAACGATTACATCATATTCTCCTAACATATGTAGTGTTCCACGTGGAACATTTGTTTTATTGATTTAAGTAATTGAAAAACAAGCATATATGTTTATATAGGCTAAATTTTATTAGACTAATTACAAAAGTACAAATATTGAATGGATGCGCAAGGATTAATTATTTTGTATTGTATTGTTATAGTTAATTAAAACTACTCCATGTTAGCTATATTAAATTCATAAGAACATACAGATATTGTGTAATTACCAATTTTATTAATTCTACCAGATATACGTTAACGCATATTCAGAAGAATGGGCTCAATAAAATTACACATCAAAACGATAAGTTTAGATAACAATATTCTTTAAATTAATGATGGATTTTTAAATAGACAATATCTAAACAGGTTACTGTTGTTATCCCATATTCAAGCATGACATTTGATTAAGATTAATTCCTAAATTTGTCCCCAATGAAAATATCCGCATCTATCTATTCTAACAAAGGCCAAGGTCTAAAAGAAACTATACATAAGTTAGATGAAAGTGGTGTGGATTTACTCCATGTTGATTGTAATGATGACATCAAAGTAATGAGTGATATTGCGGAATTAAGAGCATGGACAAAAATACCCGTGGATTTGCATATAATCACCAGAAACCCCTCTAAGTATTATGAATTACTTGAGAATACCCCAGTAGAGTATGTAACTTTTCAGCACGAGGACTTAGAGGAAAAACTTGTTAGAACTAAGAATGATTCTACAAAATGGGGTTTGGCAATAACCACAAACACGCCAGTTTCTGTTTTTGATGACTATGAAGATATTTTTGATTTTATATTGATTATGGCTACTGTTCCTGGGCAGAGTGGTGGCGTTTTTGACAAGCATAATTTTCAAAAGATACGCGAGTTTCGAAGAAATCATCCTGAGAAGAAGGTACATGTAGATGGTGGAGTAAATGCGGAAGTCTCATTCATTCTACGGAATATGGGAGTATATGCTTCCGTGTCTGGATCATTTTTATTTAAACAAAACTCGGTCGGACAAGCCTTGTTACAACTTCAATCCAGAGAGATTGATTCAGAGTATCATCTAAAAGACTTTATGATTTCAATCGAAAATAGCCCTGTTTTACAAAGGAATAGCATCGATTTTAATCAGCTTCTAAGAACTATTGATAACTTCAAAATGGGGTTTTGTATCATTACTAATGACGACGGTAGTCTCTATGGTATATGTAGTAATGCGGATATTAGAAAAGCATTAATTAAAAACCATAAAGACATTGGTAAGACTAGTGCTGAAGAAGCAATAAACATAAATCCGAAATATATTAACATGGAAAGTACAGTCAAGGAATTATTGACTTTTATAAAAGGTTTAAATTTCCCTATACTTTACCTTCCCATCGTTGATAACAACAATATTGTAACTGGAAGCATCGCCTTCCAAAATCTAATCAAGGGAGAATTATGATAGTACATTTAAAAAACAATGTAACTACTGACGAGGCCGCAAAATTAGCGGTACAACTCAAAGCAGTTCACATCAAAAAGCCAGGACAAGAAGTATTAGTAACACCATCAAAACTTCAAGAATTGGACGATAGCATCATGGATAAAGTCGATTCTTTTTTTCCAATGACTTCTGATATTCAGTTAGCTAGTAAAGACTATCGAAAAGACACGAGAGAGGTAACGGTGGGTAAGGTAACTATTGGAGGCAATACAAACAACACGCTTGTAATTGCTGGTCCTTGTTCTGTTGAAACGGAGCAACAGATAACAGAATCCGCAACTTTTCTAAGTGGAATGGGAATTCACGCGCTTCGTGCTGGATGCTATAAACCTAGAACTTCTCCTTATAGTTTTCAAGGTTTAGGTCGTGAAGGACTTGAATTACTAGCTAAGATGAGAGAGAAGTTTGGCGTAAGCATTGTTACGGAAGTTAGAGATGCTACTCATATTGAAGATGTAATTGAATTTACCGATGTCATTCAAATAGGTGCGAAATCTATGTATGATCATGGAATTTTAAGAAGATGTGGAAAAGCCAATAAACCAGTTCTTCTTAAGCGTGGTTTTGGAACTACCCTTCAAGAATTTGTTCAGGCTTCGGAGTTTATTCTATCCGGTGGTAACGAAAATGTTATTCTTTGCGAACGTGGAATTAGGACATTTGAAACAAAGACAAGATTTACATTTGATCTTTGTGGTGTTAGTTTCCTTAAAGAGCATACTAATTTACCCATCATACTTGATCCAAGTCATGCGATGGGTTATGCATATGGTGTGCCTGATTTAGCTAGAGCCTCTGTCGCAATGGGAGTAGATGGTGTGCTTATTGAAGCGCATCCAACCCCACGAAAAGCTTGGTCAGATGCCAATCAACAACTAACACACCCTGAATTTAAGGAGCTTTACGGAACACTTCAAAAGGTAGCAGCAGCTGTCGGAATGAAAATCGTATAGTATCCTATTGCGTCTATGGTTCTATTATATGTACCTTCGCAATCTTAAAACAAGGTAAATGGTTCTTGTTGTATCCGATGATGAAAAACTATTTCGATAAAAACCTACAGTATCTGTTGGAAAAGGAGGGCAAGAGCCCAGACGATCTTTCCAAAACCCTGGAAATATCTCTTGCAGGAGCGAAAATTTATGCCGAAGATTTACTTAAACTATCTAATTATTTTCAATTAAGCATAGATAAACTCATCAAAGAAGACCTTAAGTTGGTTTTAAATAAAAGGAAAGATATTAAATTATTGATACTTGATATTGATGGTGTCATGACGGATGGAGGCATGTATTATACAGCTGATAATGATGAAATTAAAAAATTCAACACCAAGGATGGTAGAGGTATTATATCTTTCATCAAACAAGGAGGACAAGTAGGAATAATTAGTTCAGGGTTTAAGAATGAAATCATAGAACAACGGGCTAGAACACTTGGAATACAAAATGTATACGTCGGTCAGTTGAAAAAAGAAGATGTATTAGAAGATTGGGTAAATAAACTCAATATAAAATGGTCAGAAGTTGCTTTCATAGGAGATGATATAAATGATTTTAATGTTATGCAAAAAGTTGGGGTTGCTGCATGTCCATCAGATGCGGTTGATAGAATCAAAGAAATATCAAGTGTAATTCTCGCAAAAGAGGGTGGGCGAGGATGTGTACGTGAATTTGTAGAAAAGTACTTATGTGAAGTGAATATATAATATCGATAAATGAAAAAAATTATAACCTTAAACGAATTTATTACTGCCAAGCAAGCAGATTTTCCTTATGCTAAAGGGGAGCTATCTCGTATTTTATCAGCCCTCCGATTGGCTGCCAAAATAGTGAACCGAGAGGTTGGCAAAGCAGGATTGCTTGAAGATATTATTGGTGCAGCTGGTACAGTTAATATTCAGGACGAAGAACAGCAGAAACTTGACGTTTATGCAGATGAGCAATTCATTGCTGCCATGCTTGCACAAGAAGAGATTTGTGGAATCGGTTCTGAAGAGAATGACGACTATATTGCCTTTGAATCTGAAGCTGCAAAAAACGGCAGTTATATCGTCTTGATGGATCCATTGGATGGATCTTCTAATATTGATGTGAATGTATCAATAGGCACTATTTTTTCAATTTATCGTAGAGTAAGTCCAGTTGGACAACTTGCGACAATGGATGATTTCTTGCAACAAGTCAAAAAGCAAGGAGCTGCTGGATATGTTATTTCTGAATCATCTACAATGCTTGTCTATAGTACAGGCAAAGGGGTGAACGGATTCACCCTAGATCCTTCCATAGGGGTTTGTGTACTGTCACACCCCAATATGAAATTTCCAGAAGATGGAAAAATATACTCCATCAATGAAGGTAATTATAATTCCTTTTCACCAGCTATTAAGAAGTATATCGAAAAGTGTAAAGAAGAATCCTATTCCGCTCGTTATATTGGATCATTAGTTGCTGATTTTCATCGTAATATGATTAAAGGAGGCATATATTTGTATCCCGCTACGGCAAAAAATCCTAATGGTAAATTGAGATTATTGTATGAAAATAATCCTTTGGCTTTTATTGCCGAACAAGCCGGTGGTAAAGCTTCGGATGGAAAACAGTCTATTTTAGATATTGAACCTACCGAGCTCCATCAACGCACTCCTCTTTTTATTGGAAGCAAAAAAATGGTGGAGGAAATAGAAGAGTTATTGAACAACCAATAACGTAATTCCGAAATAAAAGCAATTGGTATTTAGATATGAAATTTGATGAACTTATTTCGAGCTTTCAATCTACTCTCAAAGCTACCGAATTACATAAATTAATCAATAAAGATAGGCAGAAGATTCATCTGAATAAACTATCAGGAAGTTCTATATCAATTTACTTGAGTGGCTCTATTTTGAAGCTTAGTAAATCTCTTCTTTTTATTGCCAATACCAAAGAGGAAGCGGCTTATTATTACAATGATTTTCAATCAATTCTAAAAGATAAAACCCCAGTTTTTTTTTATCCTTCCAGTAATAAAACCCCTTATAGTATTGACGATGAAACCGAAAATTCGGACATAGCTGTTCGTGCAGAGGTTTTGCAATCAATCCAAAAATTAGGATCAAAAGTAATTGTTACCTATCCCGAAGCCATTGCTGAAAACGTCATAAGTAAACGTGAATTGAAGAGCAATAGCTTTGAGCTTGTCGTTGGAACAACCAATAATATGGATTTCATCAATGACATGCTTATAGAATTGGAATTTGCAAAAGTGGATTATGTGCATGAGCCAGGACAATTTTCCATCCGTGGTGGGATAATCGATATTTTTTCGTTTGCTAATGAGTTCCCTTTCAGGATCGAATTGTTTGGAGAGGATTTAGAATCAATTAGAACATTTGATCCAGTATCTCAACTTTCTATTCAAAACCTACAGAATATTACCATTGTTCCAAATATCATTTCAAATGTCTTAGTGGAAGATTTTGAGAATTTTACAAATTATCTTACCCCTGATTTCTTTATAGCTGTTGAAGATTTTGAGTTTATTTTATCTGGATTAAACAAACAGTTCAAAAATGCAGAAAGACAATATAAAAAACGATCAAAAAAATCAAAAAACGGAGTAGAAAACTCCCATTTAGAACCCAAAGAATTATTTCAAAACGGGGAAGACTTTCAATCAAAAGCTTTTGATTTTACTATAATTGAATTTGGGCTTAGAAAGTACACAGTGGCAGATAGTACCATTACCTTTGATCTCTCTCCCCAACCTATTTTTAGAAAAAACTTCGAACATCTAATCGAAAACCTAAAGGAAAATATTGAATCTGGTTATAGAAACATAATAGTTGCCAATAACGCCAAACAAATCGAGCGTCTGTATAATATTTTCGACAATATTGGTGATCATGTTCATTTCGATCCATTTCTTATAAGTCTCAAAGAAGGATTTATTGACAAAGAAGCCAAAATTGCGCTATACACAGATCACCAAATCTTTGAAAGGCATAATCGATTTAAGCTCAAAAATGGATTTAAAAAGACAAAAGAAGCCATAACACTACAAGAGCTTTTTTCGCTTCAACCAGGGGATTATGTGACCCACATAGATCATGGAATAGGTAAATTTTCTGGCCTTGAAAAAATTGAAGTTAATGGTAAAATGCAAGAAGCCATTCGTTTGATTTATAAAGGAAATGACATCATGTATGTCAATATTCATTCTCTTCATAGAATTGCTAAATATTCTGGAAAAGAAGGTAATGAACCAAAGATAAACAAGCTCGGTAGTGGTGTATGGCAAAAGACAAAAGCCAAGACCAAAAATCGAATGAAGACCTTGGCGTACGATTTGATAAAACTCTACGCCAAAAGAAAAGAAGCACGTGGATTCGCTTTCAGTCCAGATACCTATCTTCAAACCGAATTGGAAGCTTCATTTATGTATGAAGATACACCCGATCAGTTCAAATCTACACAAGATATCAAAGCAGATATGGAAAAGCCTTATCCTATGGATAGACTTGTGTGTGGTGATGTTGGTTTCGGTAAAACGGAAATAGCCATACGAGCTGCATTTAAATCCGTCGTTGACAGTAAGCAGGTTGCTATACTTGTTCCAACGACAATACTTTCTCTTCAACACTATAAAACATTTTCAGCCCGACTTCGAGATTTTCCTGTAACGGTTGACTATATCAATCGCTTTAAAACAGCCAAAGAGACCACACAAACCTTCAAAGACCTAAAGGAAGGAAAAATAGATATCCTAATTGGCACCCACAAACTACTTAGTAAGCGAACAGAATTTAAGGATTTAGGTTTACTAATTATCGATGAAGAGCAAAAATTTGGTGTCGGTGCGAAAGACAAGTTAAAACTATTAAAAGCGAATGTGGATACCCTTACTCTAACAGCCACACCCATACCAAGGACATTGCAGTTTTCATTAATGGGTGCTAGAGATCTTTCGATAATAAAAACGGCGCCTCCTAATAGGCAACCTGTTAATACGGAGCTAATATCCTTCAACGAAGAAGCGATTAGGGATGCTATTTCTTTCGAGCTAAAAAGAGGTGGACAGGTGTTTTTTATAAATAATAGAATTCAAAATATACAGGAAATTGCTGGAATGATTCAACGATTAGTACCACAGGCAAAGGTAGTAGTAGGTCATGGTCAGATGGAGGGAAAGAAATTGGAGTCCATTATGTTAGATTTCATTGATGGACAGTATGATGTATTAGTAAGTACTACGATAGTGGAATCAGGAATCGATATTCCTAATGCCAATACAATGATAATCAACAATGCTCAAAACTTTGGACTAAGTGATCTGCACCAATTAAGAGGTAGAGTAGGTCGAAGTAACCGGGAGGCGCATTGTTATCTAATCACCCCACCCATGCATTTAATTAGCGATGATTCGAGAAAAAGATTAGTGGCTATTGAACAACATACCGAGTTGGGTAGCGGAATGAATATTGCCATGAGGGATCTGGATATTAGAGGTGCGGGCGATTTATTAGGGTCAGAACAAAGTGGCTTTATCGGTAGTATTGGATATGAGATGTATCAAAAAATACTGAATGAAGCTATCAGAGAATTGAAAGAAGAGGAATTCAAGGATCTGTTTGAAGACGAAGATCGGGATAAACCAACAGTCAATGATGTAATAATTGAGTCAGACTTTGAAATTATGTTCCCTGATAATTACATCCCCGGAAATACTGAAAAAATCATCCTATACAAAGAATTAGACGCCATTGAATCTTCAAAGGATCTCGAAATATTTCGAGAAAAATTAATAGATAGATTCGGTGCTTTACCCTTACCAACAGAATCATTACTACAGATTTTACCTCTAAAGTGGATAGCTCAAGATCTTGGTATTAAGAAGCTTATAATGAAATCCGATAAGCTTATCGGTTATTTTATTACAGACCAAAATCATTCATTCTATCAGAGTGCTGTTTTCACAAAAATCCTAAGATTTATACAAGGAAATCCCGTGGGTTATAGTTTATCCGAAAAGAATGGTAAACTGCGACTTGTACATATTCATGTGACCAATACGCAAGAGGCATTAAAAGTTCTTGAATCAGTACTCAAAACCTAGTAAGAATCTGATTCATCCATTTTTTTATCGACATTTTCTTTTACTAATTTACAATAAATAGATAAGTTATTCTGTTCACACAAACATGTGAAGAATAAACTTTTTAGTGGAATATAACAGTATGATATTAGGTAGCTTTAATTTATTGAGAATAACGTATTTTTACATTAACGTGAGAAGATTAGTAGGTATAGTTTTATTATTGTTTGTCAGTGCTAGCAGTGCTAAAGCGCAGGATTGTAACAATCCAGTGCAGTTGTGTTATAACAATCCTATTGACACAATAAGCACGGAAAACATGACTGCTGGTCCTTCTGCTTTTTGCTTTGACACCAACAATTCTGCTTTTTTTTCTGTAACGACTAATAGCAATGGTGGATATCTCAATATTAGTATAAACTCATTTAACTGTCTAGATACATTACCTAATGGTGATAATCTATTTATGGGTCTAGAAGCCGCACTTTATGAGGCGGATGAAAATAATTTATGCGATGCCTCTATGTATAATATCCTGGATTGCAGTACTCCCAGTACTGAAGAAGTTATACTGGAATTTAATGGACTACAACCCGAAACAACATATTATGTTATGGTAGATGGAGGCGTTGATGCTAGTAATAGTCTTGGTGCTGGCATTTGTGATTTTAATATTGATGTAACTGGAGCGGCAATAGAAAATAGTTTTACAGCTGGCCCCGATTTTACAATAGATTTTGGAGAAAGCACCACCCTCCAACCCTCTGGGTATGGAGACATGCTAAGCTGGAGCCCGTTGACAGGATTGTTAAATGATAACACAGAACCCAATGTCTCAGTGGCACCTACAAACGATACGGATTATACACTTACAACACTTTTAGATGGATGTTTGGTGACGGATACTGTTACTGTGACAGTACTACCCACGATTTATCCTTACAATGCCTTTACGCCAAACGAAGATGGTTTCAATGATGTTTGGTTAATATCTCTTATTGATAGATATCCAAAAGCAGATATAAAAGTATTTTCAAGATGGGGTCAGGTAGTATTTCGTTCTATTGGTTATAACACACCTTGGGATGGTCGTATAAATGGTAACCTCTTACCAGCAGCGACATACTATTATATCATCCAGTTGAATGATAATAGATTGGAAGAAGAAAAAAATCTTTATGCAGGAGTAGTAGCGATAGTATATTAATGAAAAAGATAATTACATATTTGATAATTGTATTTCTGTTTGTCTCTTATAAGGCGGATAGTCAACAGCTACCCCAATACACAAGTTATAAATTTAATCAATTTGTAATAAACCCGGCTTTGGCTGGATTCAAAGAGTGTTTGGATATAAATTTTGCCTATAGAACACAATGGGTGGGCTTTAGGGGAGCTCCTAGAACAGGTGTGTTTGCCGCCAATTCTAAATTTGGAAAGGGAACAAAAAAAAGAACACATGGTATTGGTGGAGTGATTGAAACAGACCAAACCACCCCTTTTACACGTACTAATTTCAATTTAGCTTATGCTTATCATTTTAGGTGGCGACGAGATTTAAGAGCTTCATTTGGAATTTTTGCTGGTTTTGCGCAATACAAATTTGATAGTTCTTCACTTAATATTCCAGATGTAGATTTAGATCCCGTATTAAATTCACAGTCGAATAGAGTACTGATTCTACCAGAATTTACCCCAGGATTTTGGCTGTATAACAGTCGTTTTTATTTCGGACTATCCGTTAAGTCTATTACTGTAAATAAATTAAGGAGTATTGGTAAGGAGGCTCGATTAGTTCAACATATTTTCTTAACCTCTGGAAAGGCTTATGAAGTAGGAGCGAATACATTGATGATTCCTAGTGCAATGATATATTATGAGCCAGGCTCTATTCCTTCAGTGAACGTAAATTTAATGATTGATTACAATCAGGCAGTTGCAGGAGGCGTTTCTCTACGAAATGGCGACGCCATATCTGCATTGTTTCAATTCAAATTCTTAAATCATTTTACAGTAGGTTATTCTTATGATTATACATTATCACCAATACGATTGGCAAGTGCCAACACTCATGAAATATCACTCAATATCAATGCTTGTTCAGGAAAGTTTTATTCCGGTAAAATCCCATGCTCAGCGTACAGATAAAATTATTTAATAACCTTTATATAAAAAACTCGTATTATAAAATTCAATCACTATTCAACTATGAAACCCTCGTTTAAATATCTATTGGTCATTTGCTTTATGCATGTCGTTAGTGGATTGTATAGTCAGGTAGATTGGAGTGACTTTCCAGCGGAGTATCAAGCGTTATTCCAAAACACTGAGAATAAATCAGTACTGGAATGGGACTATAGTAATGCCATTAGCATAATAGAACCATCTTGTAATGGAAATGAAGATGGAATGATATGCATTGATTTAAATGCTATTATTGGCGGAGAAGCACCATATACAGTCAATTTTTGGGATGGACCTTGTATAACTGGACTCCCTAATGATACATGTAAGTCAAATATCTGTGCGGGTACTTATACAATAGTAGTGCAAGCGGCTAATGGCGATTTGGATTTCACCGAGGTGGAAGTGGGAGAACCTTCTGCCATTGTTGTGGTCGAATGGAATTTTAATCCTCCCTCTTGTTTTGGTATTCTTGACGGAGGTGCCAATCCTTTCGTAGTTGGAAGTGCAGGAGATTTTACTTTCAGTTATAACAATGGTCCATTTGTGAATGAACCATTAAATAATAACCTAGGTAATCCATTCAATCTTACCATCATGGATGGAGATGGTTGTATAACGGATACAACATTTTTTGATCCTACCGCTGCCATTGAAATAGTAGTAGATTCAACCATCCAAAACACGTGCTTTAATGAAACCACTGGTTTTATAGATATTGATGTGTCTGGTGGAAATCCGATTCCGGGTATTGGATATACCTACTCATGGAGTCTCAACGGGGGTGGTCAGTTTTCAACAAGTCAAAACATTAGTAACCTAGGAGCTGGTACTTATACAGTTGTGGTTACCGATGCTAGTCCATGTACTACTACGAAAGATTACGTAATTGAAGAATCTCCCGAAATATTATCTAGTTCGTCCATAGCTGGCATTACTTGTTTTGGAGATAATAATGGTGGAATAAGTCCCAATATTAGCGGAGGAATATCCCCTTATTCCTACAACTGGAGTGGCCCAAACACTATTACTAATTCCGAAACTCAAATTAATCTACCTGCTGGAGATTTCAATTTGATAGTAACCGATTCTTTGGGTTGTACTTTGGATGCGGATTATATTATCGAAGAACCAGATTCAATTCTTATTACCGCAGTAATAACTAGTATTAATTGTAATGGAGATAATGACGGTTCGATAGTTACTGATATTACAAGTGGAAATCCACCCTACAATACTATTTCTTGGGAAAGTCCCTCGTGTTACAATGGCCCATTAGATATTCAAAATTTAACGAATCTTTGTGGAGGAGTTTATGAAATCACAGTTTTTGATATCAATAACTGTAGCAATTCTGCAACATTTGTAGTGGATGAACCCGATGCTATAATGTTGGATTTAACCAAAACTGATATAAGCTGTTTTGGTGCCAATGATGGAAGCATTGATCTTGTGATATCTGGGGGAGCACAACCGCCAACAACACCAGTATGGAGCCCTATGCCATTTGATGTTATTGGTAATGGTATTGGTAATTTGACACCGAATACATATACCGTAGTCTATACGGATGATAATAATTGTGTAGCTTCTGAATCTATGGAAATATTGGAAAATGGGGAAATAGTGGTCACTGAGAATGTAATCGATGCATCCTGTATGCAAGGCGATGGTTCTATTATTGTCGATATTACTGGAGGTGTTGCGGAATATGAATTAACTTGGACAAATGAGGATGGTGATATTATTGGTAATAGCACATCTATTATCAATCTTGACGCAGGGGATTACACGCTTTCTGTTTTAGATAATCAAGATTGTATTTTTGAACAAACTTATACTATTAATGCCCCGGAAGAAATAATAATAATCTCCAATACATTTGTACCAGCTTTATGTTTTGGTGCTAGTAACGGTGTTATTGATATTGACGTTGTGGGTGGAGATGGAACATTTAGTTATACTTGGATTGGAACACCAGAAGCACCAAGCCCAAATAACACGCAAGATGTTAGCGGACTAAGTGCAGGTGTTTATACGGTAGTGGTCACTAGTGGCGATTGTGTTTCTACCAAGACATTTATTATTAACGAAGATCCAGAGATAGTCTTAGATTTTGATGTAAATCAAATATCATGCAGTGGCTATGAAGATGGCGCCATAGACCTTAGTGTTACTGGTAGTGGATCGACCTTTGGATATATTTGGACTGGGCCAGCATGTTTTGATGGTGCTACTTCTGAAGATATCGCCAACCTATGTGAAGGTACTTATATCGTTGAAGTCACCAATCAAAGCGGATGTACAAATAGTGGTACAGTGGTATTGAATGAGCCAGAAGTGTTAGATATTGTTGGGGATGTCACAGATATTACTTGTTATAACACTAACACTGGTGAAATTGACATTACCGTGAATGGAGCGATAACTACGCCGATATACTCTTGGACTGGATCTAACTTTAATGCTAATACTGAAGATGTTTCTAATCTTTTTGCCGGTGATTATGATGTGACAGTGGATCTCAATGGATGTATTGCAACCCAATCATTTACCGTGTTAGAAAACGATTCTTTATATCTTGAAGTCGTCCTTACGCCCTATCCGTGTAATGGTAGTGTGCTTGGATCTATAGATATCACCCCACATGGAGGTACTGCGCCATACACCTATTTGTGGACAGGAGATGGAATTACTGCTCCCGATAATGAAAACCAAGACCAAACAGACCTTTCAGGAGGGATATATTCTGTAGTAGTTACTGATTTTCTCGGATGTACTTACCAAGAAGATTTTGTCATGACGCCGAGTGCCATGATTGATATAAATTCTATTTTTAATGATATAAATTGTTTTGGGGAGGAGAACGGTACTATAATAACCAATCCTACAGGTGGAGAAGAACCTTATACATTTTCTTGGACAGGTCCGGATTTATTTTTCAGTGAGCAACAGAATATAAGCAATTTAGCCCAAGGCGACTATAACCTAACAATTCAGGATATAAATGGATGTATATCAAGTGATCTATTCACAATTAATGAGCCTAACCCTATAGAGTTGACAATTAATATTATACAACCAATTTGTGGGAGTGACAACGGAAGTTTAACAATTAACACTATTGGTGGCGTGGGTATTACCACTGTGGTAGTTATGAAAGCCGGTGTTATTGTAAATGATATTAGTAATTTAGGTACAGGTGTTTATGTTATTACAGCCGAAGATTCAAATAACTGTACTACTACTGAAACAGTCACATTGTCAAATTCTGATATTACAATTAGTGGTAATGTTATGGATGTTGCTTGTTTTGGTGGAAATACTGGATCCATAACTATTACAATTGATGGCGCAACGGGTACGCCTAATATTAGTTGGATTGGTGATGGTGTCATTAACAACCCTAATTCTACAGTAGTTTCAGAACTTATTGCCGGAGACTACATTGTGACAGTAAATGATGATAATAATTGTGAGGCTGTTATGTCTTTTGAGGTATTGGAAAACGATGAAATAATTGTGGCGGCAGATGTTAATAGTGTATTCTGTGCGTCAGACACTAACGGATCTATTGAACTTACCGAGACAATTGGAGGTACAGGGGGTTATACTTATATTTGGAACAGTGATATACATGATGATTTTGAAGCCTCATCAATATTTGATTTACCGCCAGGGACTTATCAATTAACAGTTTCTGATGTGGCATCTTGTACAATTACTAATGATTATGTTATAGAATCTGTTGTGGAATTAACCATTACTGCGGATGTAATAGATGTGGCATGTTTTGGCGATGATAGTGGCGAAATTGATATTGATGTATCAGGAGGTACTCCATCTTATTCATACCTATGGACTGGTGGGTCAGACCAGCAGGATATTCAGAATATTGTGGCAGGATCATACACCGTTATGATTTCAGATGAAAATAATTGTCAAGCAGATTCAACATTCGTTATAGGATCAAATACACCCTTATTTGGTGATGCAATTATTACTAACATCGATTGTAATAATGAAGAAACTGGAAGTATTGAGCTCATTAACCTTGGTGGTTCGGGTAATTATAGTTTTAATTGGTCTTCTGTTGGGTATAACTCAAATGATCAAGATATTTTTAACTTAGGTGTTGGTGAATATATTCTAAACATAGAGGATGATCTTAATTGTTCTTTCGATACGTTATTGTCTGTCACAGAGAATTTGTTGATAGAAGCCGAAGTTGCAGTTAATAATGTAGCTTGTTATGGTGATGCGACAGGATCTTTAGTTATCGAATCACTATCAGGTGGACAAGGGACAATAACACCCACATGGTCTCCAATTCCCAATGGTGCTACAGTAGAAAATGGTAATCTAATGAATATACCTGCAGGTGATTATACTCTTACATTAGAAGATGAAAGCGGTTGTATTATTAGTAAAGAATATTCAATAGATAATGAAAACACAGAAATTTCAGTTTTTGCTCTAATTGATGGTGTTGATTGTGCTGGAGATAGTAGTGGATCAATTGATATTGATATTTCTGGTGGCGTTCAACCATTTAATATTTCATGGTCAGGAGAATCCATTACTGATCCTACTATTGAAGATCCAACAGATTTATCTGCTAACACCTATACTCTCAGTATCACCGATGAATTAGGCTGTTCAAAGGATACTTCGTTTGTCGTAACGGAATCAAATCTATTAACATTGGATGTTATATCTATATCGCATAATCAATGTTATCAAGATGGAACAGGATCTATAGATATTCAAATTGAGGGTGGCACACCTTTATATGAATATACGTGGACTGATGGAAATGGAGTTTTTGAAACCACACAAGATGTTAATGGTCTCAATGGTGGTGATTATACCGTTCATATTGAAGATGTAAATTCGTGTAGTATTGAGCAAACATTTACCATTAATGAACCCGCAGAATTAACATTTAATCTTGATGCAAACAACTCTACTTGTGGACTAGAGAATGGTCACGCTGAGGTCAATGAAATATTAGGAGGAATCCCAGAATATTCAATTAATTGGTTTAATACTAATACTGCTATCGGAACAGGTTCTAGTATCGATGGTTTAAGTCCTGGTCTATACATGGTTGAAATTACTGACGAAAATAATTGTTCAGCCAATCAGCAATTCACGTTGTCAGATGATGTTGGTAATCTTACCGCTATGGTGCAATCCCTCCTTTGCTTTGGAGATATGAACGGTGCAATAGTTGTCACAGCAAATGGAATGACTAACCCTATATCTTACCAATGGACAAGTGATAATAATTTCACTAGTTCAGACTCCTCAATTACTGGATTGGATGGCGGTACTTATACCATATTAGTGACTGATAATAATGGATGTGAATTGATAGAATCATACGATCTTTCCGATCCTGATGAACTCGAACTTAGTGCAACCATTTTTAATGAAACATGTCCTTCTGCAGAAGATGGAATGATTAATCTGTCTGTGTTGGGTGGAACAGGAATCTACCAGTATAACTGGTCAGGAATGAACATTATTAACCCTCAGAATCAGGATCAGGACAATTTAGCTCCTAATGTGTATACTGTCTCTGTTACAGATGATAATAATTGTGAAATAATTGAGAATTATATCGTAGCTCCTGCAGTTGATTTTGAAATTGTGGAATCTATTAGTAATGTGACCTGTTTTGGGTCTAATGATGGATCTATCATTTTAGATTTAGATTTTGGAAGTAATACACCTATTGAAAACATGAGTTTTAATTGGCTTGGAAACAATGTAGATCAAAACGCTCAGAACCAATTTAACTTAATCGCGGGAGAATACTCAGTGGTAGTTACTACGCCAAACGGCTGTATTCATGAGGAGACTTTTATTGTTTCTGAATCCCCAATCATAGAAATTGATGTTATTACCACAAGTTCTACTTGTTTATTGTCAAATGGTAGTGCTTCAGCCTCTATCTCAGGCGGGATGGTCGCAGGAGATTATACCTACACTTGGTTACATGGTAGTGGGGAAGCCATCAATGATAATGACAATATAATCGATAATATTTCAGCAGGTGTTTATCAATTAATAGCAACAGATGATTTGAATTGTTCAGTATCTCAAGATTTTGTTCTATCAGATGTGGGAGGAGTATTGGATTATGAGGTTACAAATGTATCTTGTCCAGGCTTAAATGATGGTGCTATAGATATTACTTATGGTGGAATGACCGAGCCAGTAGGTATTATATGGTCTGGCCCTGAAGGCAACTATAACCCAACGGATGAAGATATTTCAAATCTTATTCTCGGTGATTATACTGTTCTAATTACCGCAATGGATGGATGTATTTTAGGGGATATCATCACCGTGGAAGAGAAAGAATTCATCACAAGTTTTGCCAATATTACTAATGTATCCTGCAATGGTCTTAGTGATGGTGCTATTGATATTACAATTACTGGTGGTGAACCTGAATATAATATATCCTGGACAGGCCCTAACGGGGATGTCACGCCAGATGTAAATGGTGATCTATCTTCACTTGAAGTAGGAATTTACACAGTGATTATCTCCGATCAAGCATTATGTTGGGGAACCAATTCTTTTGAAGTTATAGAACCAGACCCTCTAAGTTTAGTAGAGCAAATCATAGATGTTTCATGCTTCGGTCTGAATGATGGAGAGGTAAATTTGGTCAATGTGGATGGCGGTACAACACCATACTCATTCTCATGGACTCAAGATGAAAATCCCGATTATAATTCAAGTTTTCAGAGTATAGATAATATTCAAGCAGGCACCTATAATGTACTTATTACAGATGACAATGATTGTACACTTTCTGACAGTTTTATGGTCAATGAAAATGGAGAGATTTTTATAGATATTACTACTACCACATCGAGTTGTGAATTACCAACAGGTACTGCTACCGTTACCGCTACTGGTGGAGAAGGTGGTTATTCTTATGAATGGTATACAAGTGATAATTTCTTATTAACAGAAACAGGAAATGAAATAGGATTTCTAGTTCAAGGTTCTTATTATGTGGTCGTTTCTGATGGTAGCGATTGTACTTCAACGCTAGATTTTTTAATTCAAAATGAAGATTATACTGTGACAAGTACGATTACAGATATTTTGTGTTATGGAAATGCAACAGGAGAAATAAGTATTGAATTATCAGATGACTTCACCATGCCTATTATGAATTTGTCATGGACGAGCTCGCAAATGGATAATATACCTTCTAACACAACCATATCTAATTTGGTGGCAGGAGAATACACCTTATTTCTTTCTGATGCAACAGGTTGTCCGTATGAACAAACGTATGAGATAACACAACCCGATAGTCTTATAATAAATGTGGTTGAAATTAATCTCAACTGTAATAATGATGGATCTGGATCAATAGTATTATCGCCAACTGGTGGTACACCATTGACGGAAGGACAAAATTATAATTACAATTGGAATGTACCCGTTGGAGAAATAGACCCTGGGAACATCCATTTTTCTGAAAATATTGGGGCAGGAAACTATTCTATTCAAGTTGTGGATGCCAACACTTGTACTACTAATGTAGATATTGATATTACAGAGCCAGAACCATTAGTTCTTGTAGCTAGCATTCAAGATATAGTTTGTGAATCAGATACCGATGGATCTATTGAGGTTTTTGTAAGTGGTGGAACAACCGAATATAATTATGATTGGAGTACAGGTGGAGAAACCTCTTCTATTGAAAATTTAACAGTAGGAAGTTATACATTGAATTTTACAGATGCAAAAAGTTGTGCAATTGATACTACCTTTTCTATCACCGCTAGTGTTATCATCGAATTACAGTATACTGTGGATAGTATTTCATGTTATAATGTCGGTGATGGAGCAATTGATCTTACCGCCACAGGAGGTTCTGAACAATTTGACTTCATTTGGAATGCCCAATCCGATGGAAATGTTAATAATATAGTTACCGAAGATATTTCTAATCTTTTAGGGGGGGACTATTATCTCTTACTAACAGATCAAATTAGTGGTTGTATAAAAAGAGATACCCTTTCAATACTAAATCCAGACTCATTATATGCTAGTAGTATTGTTACTGACTTAATGTGTTTTGGAAATAACTCAGGAATGATAGATCAGGAAACTATGGGAGGAACATCACCTTACGAATATAATTGGACCTCTAATGTACCTGGTTTCTTTGAAGACCAGGAAGATGCTGACGAACTAGAAGCTGGTTTTTATTCAGTAGAAATTACCGATAGCCATAACTGTGTGAATATTTATGATTTTGAAATCACAGAACCTTCAGCAATTATCGTTGTGGTGGATAGTACAGTAAATGCATTTTGTTACACAAGTGAGGATGGAAGTCTATACACAACTATTACCGGTGGTAGTCCAGGGTATATACTCACTTGGACAAATGACCAAAATGATGAATTTTCAGGGGACGATCTTACGGGTATTGTGAGCGGCACATATAGCTTAACAGTTACGGATGCCAATCAATGTAATTATCTTGAAACAGTTGAAGTAGGTTATGATCAAGAGGTTATCGCTATTATTGACAATCAAGAACCAGCGTGTGACCAACTGCCAGTAACACTAAGTGGAGGACAATCCATAGGAGCAGATAGTTATTCATGGGAGGATAACCAAAGTCAACAGATAGGAACAGGCCCAACAGTTGATATAACCTTAGGTTTTACTTATAATGAATTCATACTTACTGTATCTAATAATGTGTGTTCGCATAGTGATACACTAACCCTATTAGTCAACCCCTTGCCGCTTGTAGATGCTGGGGTTGATCAAGATGTTTTCCCTGAAGACATTGTTGAATTAGGAGGTGACCCTACAGGTCCTACAGCCGTGGCATATCATTGGGAACCAGGGTTATTATTGAATGATTCTTCTATTGCTAATCCTGAATATTTTAATGTGGGAACGCAGGAGTTTATTGTTACCGTAACGGATGGTAACGGATGTATGATGCGTGATAGCATTCTCATAACGCTAGTCAATCAAGTGGTTATTCCAGATGGATTTAGCCCAAATGACGATGGAGTCAATGATGTTTGGAATATTGCTAATTCGGATAAATTCCCAGAAATGGAAGCTAATATTTACAATCGATGGGGAGATAAATTATACGAATCCAAAGGAACATATATCCCTTGGGATGGAAAATATGAAGGTAAGCACGTACCAGTAGGAACATATTATTATGTTATCAGACTCCATGATCCATTATTCCCAAAACCATTTACAGGGCCATTAACCATTTTCAGATGATAAAAAGAATCGCACATATCGTTTTGCTCTTGATGATTACAAATATTGTGGTTGGTCAACAATTACCGCAAGTAACACAGTACATGTTTAACGCTTATTCTATTAACCCGGCAGTAGCTGGCACTATGGATAAAGTCCAAATTAATTCAGTTAATAGATATCAATGGGAAGGTATAGTGGATGCTCCAAGGACTTACACATTAAGTTTCCAAAGTCAATTAGAGAATGATAGGTCAGGTATAGGAATGTATCTTTATACCGATATCGTTGGACCCACTAGGAGAATAGGAATTCAAGGTTCTTATGGATATCAATTTCAATTGAACGAGAATTTAAAACTTTCAATGGCCTTATCCGCTGGAATTATGCAGTTTGCTATAGATGGTCACAAAATTGAATTAGAGGATAACAATGATTTATTTATCCAAAGCTCCTTGTCCTCGAAAGTTGTTTTCGATGGTAAATTTGGATTGTATCTCTACTCTGACAAGTTTTATTTTGGTCTATCAGCACCGCAGATTGCACATAATAAATTAAAGGTATATGAAGACATAGTAGAATCTAATAGTTTTTTAGAAAATCACGTCTACATGAATACAGGATACAAAATTGATATCAATAGTGATATTAGTATTGAACCTTCAGTACTTGTTAAATACGTAAGCCCTGTACCCGTTAAAGTGGATGCAAATGTAAAACTAGAGTATCAAAAGCGACTAATATTTGGTGGTGGATGGCGGAGTAATGACGCAATTAATATCATGCTCGGTTACAACTGGAATGATAATATTGTGTTCGGATATGCCCATGATTTTACCATGACTGATTTACAGCCATATGCTGGTGCTACTCATGAAGTTTTAGTCGGAATCCGTTTTGATCGCAAAAACAGGTAAATATTTATTCTCTATAATAGATACTATTGCGACATTTTCTATTTGAAATAAAATGAAAATAAAAGAAGAATGGATTGACTACGTGGTTTATTCAAAATAACAATAACGTATCGAACGCTAAATTATCATTCCAGCACCTACCGTATTTAATGTCGAAGGATCAATAATTATAATACTACCCGTCCCTCTGTTTTTTGCATAAGAGTCCCAGAAAATAGGTTTAGAAAGCGATATGTTCACACGCGCTATATCATTTACTTGAACGTCAATATCATTTTCTATTCTGTGTAGTGTATTAACATCCATTTTATACAAAACATCTTTCACAACGCACTTACATTCATTTGTAGTGTGCATTATTGTATATTTAACACCTTTTTTTAAAGGTGTATTACTTAGCCAGCAAAGCATAACCTCTATGTTTTTTGATACAACCGGCTGATTATTTGCCCTTACGATCATATCTCCTCTTGATAAATCAAGGTTATCCATAAGTTGCATAGAGACGGACATTGGTGCAAAAGCCTCGTGCACAGAAGACTCCATAACATCAATCGACTTAATACTTGATTTCAATCCACTTGGCAGTAAAGTCACCTCATCACCAACTTTAAAGATACCACTTGCTATTCTACCAGCATAGCCACGATAATCGGGAAAATCTTCAGTTTGAGGACGAATAACATACTGTACAGGAAACCGACAATCAATGTGGTTATAATCACCTGATACATGTATATTTTCAAGGGTGTACAGTAGACTACCGCCTCGATACCAAGGCATATTATCCGATCTATTAACGACATTATCACCCTTCAAAGCAGAAATAGGGATGAATCTCACATCTATTACATTTAATTTGTTGCTGAACCCTGAAAGATCTTTCACTAACTTATCATAGACATCTTCCTTGAAATCAACAAGGTCCATTTTGTTGATACAGAATATTATATGGGGTATTCGAAGAAGTGATGCTATAAATGCATGTCGATATGTTTGTTCCATAATTCCATTTCGAGCATCTACAAGTATCACTGCTAAATTCGCCGTGGAAGCCCCTGTGACCATATTTCTAGTATACTCAATATGACCAGGAGTGTCTGCTATAATGAATTTCCGCTTCTCTGTTTCAAAATAACGATACGCTACATCTATTGTTATACCCTGCTCCCGTTCAGCTCTTAAACCGTCTGTGAGTAGGGCTAGATTCAATTCACCAGTTCCTGTTCTCTTACTGTCGGCTGTGATTGTTTCTAATTGATCATCATGAATAGCTTTGCTATCATATAATATTCTACCTATCAGTGTGGATTTACCATCATCTACGCTGCCTGCTGTAGTGAAACGTAAGATATCTTTTTCTTTCAGTGACATAAATTACCCGTTTTAAAAATACCCTTCTTTTTTACGATCTTCCATAGCTGCTTGACTTCTTCTATCGTCTGATCTCCCGCCTCTTTCTGTTATTCTAGTGCTTTGTAATTCAAGTATTATTTCTTCAATGTTTTTAGCGACTGAATGAACGGCACCTGTACAGGTAACATCTCCTATAGTTCTAAATCTAACTTGCTTTGATGTAAGTGAATCAGTCTCTAATTGGTGGTTATGTTCTGATTTTGCTAGTAATATCCCATCACGATCAATAACCTCTCTTTCATGACTGAAATATAAGTTTGGAATTTCTAACTTTTCTTTCTGTATATAGTGCCATACATCGAGTTCAGTCCAATTGGAAATGGGAAATATCCTAAAGTGCTCTCCCGGATGTTTTTTACCATTGAAGAGATTCCATAGTTCAGGTCGTTGATTTTTTGGATCCCATTGACCAAAATCATCCCTATGCGAAAAAAATCTTTCTTTGGCACGTGCTTTTTCCTCATCTCTTCGAGCTCCACCAATAGCCGCATCAAATCCCCCTGTATTTAATGAACTTAATAAAACGTTAGATTGTAGCGAGTTACGACTCTTCAACAAACCTTTCTCTTCAAGTATATCCCCTCGATTAATAGCTTCTTGAACAGAACCAACTCTTAAGTCAAGACCTAATTTTTGAATTAAATTATCACGAAAGGTAATGGTTTCTGCAAAATTATGACCTGTATCAATATGTAGCAATGGAAATGGTAATTTAGAAGGCCAGAACGCCTTCCTAGCAAGATGTAGCACTACTATGGAGTCCTTGCCACCAGAAAATAGCAATACGGGACGCTCAAATTGCGCTGCAAGTTCTCGTATAATGAAAATAGCTTCTGATTCAAGCTCTTCTATGTGGCTTAAAACGAGTCTATTCATCAATAAAGGAGGTTAATTGATAAATTTTTTGATATATCTCCTCAAGACTACGGACAGGATCTATAGATGAGGTATTTAATGTAAAATTAGGTGTGGATGGTGGCTCATAAGGTGAGTCTATGCCAGTGAAATTACGAATTTCTCCATTTCTAGCTTTGCGGTAAAGACCTTTAACGTCTCTTTTCTCGCAAATTCCTAGACTTGTTGAAATGTAAATTTCTATAAAGCATTCATTTCCAATAATATCCTTCGCCATGCTACGCATTTCTTTTGTAGGGCTAATAAAAGAACTGATACTGATTATACCAGCATTATTGAATAATTTATTTACTTCAGCAATTCGCCTTATATTTTCTTTTCTATCAATTCTGAAAAGCCTAAGTCCGCATTAATACTATTACGAATATTATCTCCGTCTAATAGCGTACATATACGACCATTTTCACTTAATTTACGTTCTAGTAAATTAGCAATAGTACTTTTACCTGATCCGGAAAGTCCTGTAAACCAAACGGTAACAGCTTTCTGTTGTAAAGCAGCTTCTTTCTCACTTTTAGAAAGAATTCTTGTTGTAATTGGGTGTATATTTTCCGTCGCCATCATTTGTCTTACGTTGGGCAAAAATAAGACAAGTGAAGGTAATGTTCAAATAATTACCTTTATTTCACAAATTACGCCATCGTTTGCATATTATATCCATTAGAAAAGTCAGTAGAATCAGTATCTTGATCGCTATCAAGTGCTATTTCTAGTTCTGTATCCTCAACGTTTATATTTGACGCCAATGCATCAGGATTAAGTATGGTAAATGTCGTTCTACGGTTCAACTGATGGGCATTTTTAGTACATTTAACATTGTCTGTACAATTATTAACCAACTGTTGCTCACCATGATGTTCATTTGTTAATCTCGAAGCATCAATACCGGCTTTAAGTAGGTAGTTTAATGCTGAGCGTTCTCTTCTATCCGATAAAGCCATATTGTAAGCGTTCGTTCCTCTAGAGTCTGTATGACTGTCCATACCTATTCTAACATTAGGATTAGCCTTCATAAAACCAACTAGTTTGTCCAAGGCTATTTTGGCATCATCTCTAATATCTGATTTATCGAAATTATAGTAAATACTCTCTAAGTCAACGCTTACTACATCATCGGTCTTAACATCTAAAGTCATATTCACTTTAATGTTATCTCCAGTAACATCATGTGTAGAGAATGTAGTAGAGGATGACTGGTAATCGCCATGAGAAACAAGAACTTTATAATCCCTATCTTTTTTAAGCGCTAGGCTAATAGCTGCATTTTCAGACACTAGTGCGCCAAATATCAATTCTTTGGTCTCCGCATCAAAAATTTCAGCATAAACATCTGCTATGAGTTCATTATTACGTCTATCTTGTACCGTTAAAGCTAGATTAAAGTCTATTTCTACATCAGGAATACCCTTTGGTATCATAGTATCCATTAATAAACTTAGTTCTATGTTCTTTTCTGCTAAACCTTTGGTGTTTATGTTTTGAACGATTGGCTCGAAATCATTATGATCAATTTGAATTTTGTAATCCGTATCTGGTTTAAAATCAAATGCTATCTCACCATTTTCATCCACAGATCCCTCGTACAGTAATTCTCCTGTGACTGGGTCAAATACTTTAGCAATCGCTCCTGGATACAATGTGTTATTATCAATATCGCGAACATCCATTACTACTGTATAATCCATTTCACCAAAAGACAGCGTACCCAAGTCAAGACTATTGTTCTTTAGATATTCGTCATCACATAGGTTTAAGTCAAAATCATAGGCTTTTTGGTCTAAATTGTCACCAATTTTCAACGTGTAATTGCACTTACCTTTAATGACACTCACTTCTAAGTAGCCATTCTCATCACTTTCCCCTTCAAACACTACAAATCCACCTTCGTCATAGATTTTAGCAATAACACCTTCCAACGGTAGCATTGTGTATTTGTCTTCAACAAAAGCGTTTATTTTTATTAATGGGGTAAAATGGAAGGAATAAATGTCATCTCCAATTCTATTTTCATCTCTGTTAGAGCTAAAGTAACCACTTTTTTCATCCTCTTCAGTCATAAACCCTATATCATCTTTCTCAGAATTTATTGGGTGAGCTAAATTAATAGGATTCATCCATTTTCCATTAAGTTTCTCCGTCTTGAAAACATCTAATCCCCCAAGTCCTGGATGTCCATCCGAAGAAAAATACAATGATCCTGAGGCACTTATAAATGGAAATGATTCATCTCCTTCCGTGTTAATCTGTGGCCCTAGATTTAGAGGTTCACTCCAAGAGCCACCTTCTTTTCTTTTAGACACATAGATGTCTGTACCTCCATATCCACCTACCATATTAGAGCTGAAATACAGCAAGTTACCGTCATTAGTGATGGATGGGTGAGCAACCGAATAATCATTACTATTAAATGATATTTCCTCTCCATTACTCCATTTTCCGTCTTCTAATTCATCAAAGATGTATATCTTGAGGTTTACTTTACCCACAGCATCCTTAACTGGTCGACCTCTTTTCACATTATTTCGTGTAACATATAGTTGTCCATTTACATTGTCGTAGCAAATTGGACCATCATGATATTTCGAATTTATTTCACCCTCAAGGCGTAAAACGTCTATAAACTCCGAATTCTCGTCTTTTTTAGCGGTAAATATATCTAAGTAGGGATTATCTTCAAATATACCGTAACTCTGTGTAACTTCTGGATTAGGAGTACCTGTAGAAGAGAACAAATACTTGTCTCGATACTTTGTGATTCCAAATGAGGCTATTTCACTATTCATCTTGAGCCTATTAATCGTAAATTGTGACGTATCTGTCAACAATTTCTCGTAAAAACGATCATCTACCAAGTGTTCAAGTGCTCTACTGTCATTTGGAACTTTTTCGGAGTATATCTTATAGTATTCTATCGATTTCTCATACTCTTTTAAGTATTTCAATGCTTCAGCATAGTACAAATAATCAGTATTATTTGTCTGATCTAAATCCAAAGTTCTCTTAAACCAAATTGCCGAGGATTCAATATCACCTAATTTTCTGTAGGTTAATCCTATTCTTCGGGTAAGATACGGATTGGGTGTGCTTTCTGAGTTATACTCTTTCTCATAAGCAAATAGGGCCTTTTCATATTCAAATTTACTGAACATCTTATCTCCCTTCTTGATTTGAGCGAAACCTCCCATAACTATCAAACTAAATAGCATTACAGCTCCTAGTCTTCGTAGTTTATTTATTGTATTTGTATTTCGTAATTTCATCAACTATTCTGTATAATTGCATTCATAAATATAATGAGTTAGCCCAACTCTTTTGCATTCATACAGCATATACGAAAGAAAGTATTAATTGTTACATGACTTGGACTATATTCGTATGTTTTCAACACAATTTTATGAATTAAACGCACACATTTGTGAAACAACCATATTTTTTGAAAAAAGGAGATGAAATTCGAATAGTTTCTTCTGCTAGAGCAGTTTCTCCAACGGAATTAATAAGTTCAATAACAGAGTTAGAGTCGTGGGGTTTAAAAGTCACATTAGGAGCAAATATACATAAGATATTCTATCAATTTGCTGGCACTTACAATGATAGATCTTCTGATATTCAGCAAGCTATAAGCGACCCTATGGTCAAGGCCGTATTATTTGCAAGAGGTGGGTATGGATCCGTACAAGTGGTTGATTTTATTGATTATTCCCATCTCATACATAACCCTAAGTGGTTTATTGGCTATAGTGATATAACCGTTTTTCATAGTCACTTGAGTAGTTTAAATATTCCTAGTATTCACGCTACAATGCCTATAAATTTTCCAAATAACACCCAAAAGGCTCTCCTATCCTTAAAAAAACTGCTTTTTGGAGGAGAAAATAGAATATCTACTAGTAAGCACGTCAATAATCGGCCTGGAAAAGCCAATGGGAAGCTTATTGGTGGGAATTTATCTATTCTATATAGTTTATTGGGCAGTAAATCTGATGTAAATACCGATGGAAAGATCCTTTTTATTGAGGATTTGGACGAGTATCTCTATCATATTGATAGAATGATGATGAATTTGAAAAGAAATGGAAAATTTGACAAGCTAAAGGGCTTAATTGTTGGTGGAATGACCAAAATGAATGATAATGTCGTTCCTTTTGGGTATAGTGCGGAAGAGATAATTATAAATGCTACAAAGGATTATGACTTCCCTATCGTTTTTGGTTTTCCTGCTGGTCATTTGGATGATAATCGAGCTTTATTTATGGGTATAGACACTCAAATTAACGTTAACAATAACGGTTGTGTGTTTGTACAAAACAATAAATCCACCTAGTCTTATACAAGACTAAATGGTGTTAGCTAAATAACCTAAAAATAGATTATAATCATAGTTTTATTAAAGTTATAATTGAATATAAAAAGGACGGTTTGATAAATTCAAACCGTCCAAAGTATCTATAAAAATTACGTATGTGACTAATTATTTATTTGCTGTTCTTTCGAACTTAGTATAACCAGCTGGAATAACAAATATACTATCATCCAATTTCTCTTCTGTCATACTTGTTACTTTAAGATTAGTTAGCTCTACTCCATCACTCTTCACCTCTTGACCTTCCATTGGAAAACCATCCGTAATCTCTTTGATATTCAAGAACATAACTGCCATCTTGTCTTTTCTGTTTAAAGTTTCTAGCATGCCTTTGAAAAATTCAAATTTTCCTGAAGCTACCCAATAAACGATGCTTCTTCCATCGTCTTTGCTTACTACTTTCCACTCCTGACATTGATAACCGTTAATTTCTTTAACGTTTGCCGTCTTTGTATAATCAATATTTACCTCTCTAGCTTTTCTTCTATTAGGTACATCAATGTACATTTGTCTTTCTGGACTCAAAGCAATTACTTTATTGGCAGCAATGTCTATAAGCATAATACCTTGAATTTGACCTGATTCGTCTAATTCTTCTACTCTGATATCATCCCCTTTAACGTGGTAGATATATTTAGCTTCAACAGGGCCAATAGTTTTTGAAAATTCTATGGAACCTTCAAACCCTTGTGCGTTTGAAACAAAGAATGTTCCAGAAAAAATAATAATTAATGATAATAGTCTCAATACTTTCATAATTTTGCGTTTTTAAATTTTTATTAATTTTTATAAATTTGGCTCAACACAATGCACTTGGAATTGCGGGTGAACACTATGCTTCTACGGAATTAAGTAAGAAGGGTTACACCATACGTGAAAAAAACTGGCGTTATAAACGTGATGAAATAGATTTAATCATAGAAAACCCTGAAATCATTGCGTTTGTAGAAGTAAAAACTAGAGCCAACAGATATGCTGGAGAACCAGAATCGACGGTAAATATCGGAAAACAAAAAAGAATTGTGAGAGCAGCACAGGCATATATTGAAGCAAATAGTACGGATAAGGAGTTGAGATTTGATATAGTTGCTATAATTATGAATACCAAAGAAAAATCATTTAAGCACGTAGAAAGTGCTTTCTATCCTCATTAAAATTATGAAAAAACGAGTAAACAAATCTTCAAAACCCGTTCAAAAGGGCAGAAATTCCACTAGGAAAGACGGTTTTAAACCAAAATCAGATGGTAAACGGGAACCCTATAAAGGAAAGATAAAAAAAAATTTCAGAGTTGTCCGAAAGGATGGTTCACAGGTGAATGCAATTAAGAAGGATGATAAACTTATTCGTTTGAATAGATTCATTGCACATAGTGGTATTTGTTCACGGCGAGAGGCTGATGATCTAATAGCGGTTGGTGTAATAAAGGTTAATGGTAAAATTATCACAGAATTAGGAACGAAGATAGACCCTATTCTAGATCGTATTCATTATGAAGACCAACTTCTAAATGGCGAAAAGTTGAAATACTTACTAATCAATAAACCTAAAGGGTTTACCAGTACCGTAGATGACCCGAGGAAAAAGAAAACAGTTCTTAACCTTATGGGATCCGCTTGTAAAGAACGTTTGTATCCTGTGGATAGATTGGGTAGATCTACTACTGGGGTGTTGTTAATGACGAATGATTTAACCTTAGCCAAAAAATTAAACCATTATGTTCACGGTGCTCCAAAAGTCTATTCTGTAACCTTGGACAATGAAGTAAGTGTACCGCAGTTAAGAAAAATGCGGGAAGGAATATTGATTGAAGGTACTACCATTAAGGTGGATAAGGTGGATTATGCTGGGAAAGGGAAGCGTACTGTTGGAATTGAGATTCACATGGGAGAAAGTAGATTGATAAAACAGATGTTCACTATTTTAGGTCTAGAGGTAATGCAAATAGATTGCGTATTATTTGCTGGACTAACAAAAAAAAATCTACCAAGAGGAAATTGGAGATTCTTAGATCAGAAAGAAATTAAATACTTACTGATGATGTAAATAATTAATTATTTGTTATAGATATATCAAACAATTATATATTTTTACAGCTAACAATGAATCACCAAATGAAGAAAAATATATTAGTTCCTACGGATTTCTCTAAAGTGTCAGAAACATCGCTTAATCACGCTATAAAGGTCGCTAAGACCATTGGAGCTGAGGTTAATCTTGTGCATGTAGTTAATAGAATCTCTGATAAAGAAGATTCTTTGATGCGAATGAGTATTATTCGAACGCAAGCCAATAAGATACACCCAGATATCATTATTAATACAATGGCAATAGAAGGAAGTATTTTTGATGATATTGGCGATTTAGCCGATAAATCTGGATCGGAGCTAATTATTATGGGAACTCACGGACGGAAAGGATTACAGTTTCTAACAGGTAGTAGAGCCTTACGAATCGTTTCGAGTTCACGAATTCCCTTTGTGATTGTTCAGAATCGCGCCATTAAGGAGGAAGGTTACGATGATATTGTAGTACCACTAGATCTACATACAGAAACCAAACAAAAACTTACCATTGTGAGTGAAATGGCGCAATACTTTAAATCTAGGGTGCATTTAATTATTCCTAATGAAAAAGACGAATTCCTTTCAAATAAGTTGAATCGAAACTTGGCTTTTGCTAAACAGTACTTCAAGGAACAAGGAATTGAGCATACAGCCACTATAAGTGACAAAGATGCTGGTGATTTTGATGACGGAATAATTCATCATGCAGCTTCCATTGAGGCGGATTTAATTACCATAATGAATTTAAAAGAGAATAGTCTTATGGGTATTCTAGGAAATAATTATGTAGAGCGTATTTTGATGAACGAGGCACAAGTTCCGGTAATGATACTAAATCCTAAATCAACATCATTCATTAACTCCGTATTGGATATATAGTACGAGATCTGTTGAACATTTATTTTTACCAATTAATGTTATCGATGATGAATAAGAAACTTTTATATAAAAAAAAGACCTTCTATCAATTGATAGAAAGTCTTCTTGAGGTCGAGAGCGGATTCGAACCGCTGTAGATGGTGTTGCAGACCACTGCCTAGCCACTCGGCCACCCGACCTAATTTTTTTTAGGAATGCAAAGTTATCATTTACAAATCATAAATCAATGACTTTGCAGTAATTTTTACGTTATTCTCTAATAGAAGTTACAGTAATGCTGACAGAATCAACGTTACCGTTAATCGGAGGATTTATTTTATGAACGATAGCAGTGGCTTTTTGAGCCAAAGGAATATCCTTAATTATCCTGCTTGTAATCCGATAACCCACGGTTTCTATTAGTTTAGAGCGAATACCCATCTCTTGCTCGACAATTTTATTTACTTGTACATAATCCACAGTTTTATCCAAATCATCCAATAAAGCAGCTTCTAAAAAGTCGGAATCTATTTCTACATCGACTATATAATCAGCTCCAATCTTCGATTCTTCATCCATACAACCATGAAACGAATGAGATTTTATACCATTAATATTAATTCTACCCATTTGTAATCCTTTTTATACCTTCTTCAATTCTTGTTGTCATCTCCTTTTTACCTAGAATTTCAATGATTTCAAACAAGGAAGGACCCATTCCTTTTCCAGTCAAAAGCAACCTCAGATTTGGCATCACGGCACCCATTCCTAATTCATTATCCGTCAAGTAAGATTTAAATATCAATTCTATATTTGAAGCTACAAATGGTTCACTATCCATGATTTTATCACCCAAGTCTTTCATAATACCCGGTGTTTGATCTTTCCATTTCTTTTTGACCGTTTTCTCATCATAGGAAGTTGGTTTTTCAAATAAATACAACCCTTCCATCATATCCTCTACGAAAACAGCGCGTTCTTTCAAAAGACCAACAGACTTAACCAACGTAGAACGATCTACATCGATACCCTTTGTACGTAGAACTTCCGCAAATTGATCAGCTAAAAAATCATTAGATTTCATACGTAAATATTGTTGATTGTACCATTTAGCTTTGTCTGGATCAAATTTAGCACCGGATTTACCTACTCGATCAAGATCAAAAGAATTTATCAGCTCTCCGAGACTAAAAATCTCTTGTGTAGTCCCAGGATTCCATCCAAGGAAAGCCAAAAGATTGACAACAGCCTCAGGAAAATACCCCGCCTCTCGGTAACCAGCCAATATATCACCACTATCAGGTACTGTATAGTTTATTGGAAATACTGGAAAGCCGCCTTTGTCACCGTCCCTTTTACTTAGCTTGCCCTTTCCTGTTGGCTTAAGAATCAATGATAAATGAGCGAACTCAGGCGCTTCCCAACCCAAGTATCTGTACAGTAATACATGTAATGGCGCAGAAGGCAACCATTCCTCTCCACGAATAACATGAGTTATTCCCATCAAATGGTCATCTACAATATTTGCCAAATGATACGTAGGTAAACCATCATTCTTCACAAGTACCTTATCATCCATTTGTTTTGTATTCACCACTACCCATCCACGAATGGTGTCATTAACACGTACATCTTCTTCTCGTGGAAGTTTAATTCTAATCACATACGGATCTCCATTCTGTAATCTTTTCTCTACTTCATCCTTGGGTAAGGTAAGTGAATTTTTCATCGAATTTCGAGTGATGTGGTTGTATTTCCAAGAACTTACCCCAGCTTTGTTCGCTTTTTCTCTAATATCCACGAGCTCCTCACTTGTATCAAATGCATAGTATCCATGACCACTTTCGATTAATTGGTCAGCATATTGGCGGTACATTCCCATGCGCTCTGACTGTTTGTAAGGCCCTTTGTTACCACCATAACCCTGACCTTCATTGGGCTCTATTCCCAACCATTTCAATGATTCTATAATGTATTCCTCTGCTCCTTCAACAAATCTTTTCTGATCCGTATCCTCAATACGTAGTAAAAAATCACCGCCATGATGTTTGGCAAATAGGTAATTATACAGTGCGGTTCTGACACCACCAATATGTAAAGGTCCTGTGGGACTTGGTGCAAATCGCACCCTTACTTTCTTGTTAGACATAGAATTCTCTCAATTTTGGCGCAAATGTACGTTTTTATACGTTGAGAGTACAATGTAGTTCGTAGGCAAAAAATAAAAAGCTACAATTTTTATAACAAGAGTAGAATCTGTTGTGCTTGTGAGCCTTAATCTGTATTACACTTACCTAGTACATAATCTGGGTTTTTATCAAGTTTAGTACGATTTTTGATATCGCTTTGTTATTAATGTATAATTGTTCAACTTTGTGGGCATTGAATTTATGAATGAAAATTATGACATACTGATTAGGAAGCTCGATGGCTTTATTCGTAAATATTATCGAAATAAAGTCATTCGTGGAATAATCTATACTGTAGGCCTTGTTGTATCCTTCTACTTGCTTTTTGTGTTACTAGAACATCTTGGTCGGTTTAATGCCGGAGTGCGCACCTTGTTCTTTTGGTTATATACTCTTTTGTCTCTAAGTATTATTACTCGATTCATAGCCATTCCTTTAGTGAAGATGTATCGTCTTGGAAAAGTCATCTCCTACGAGCAAGCGTCAGATATCATTGGAATCCATTTTGGAAACGTAAAGGATAAGTTATTAAACACATTGCAGTTAAAAAAAGAGGCTGATTTACGAGGAGATAGTTCATCATTGATTCATGCCAGTATCGATCAGAAAATACGGGAACTCAAACCCGTACCCTTTGAAACAGCAATCAATATTGGAGAAAACAAAAAATATCTAAAATATGCACTTCCACCACTAGTACTCCTTCTTTTAGCTTTTTTATTTGCACCGGATTTAATCAAAAACAGTACGGAGAGACTTGTAAAATACAACAATGAATTTGAAATAGAAGCTCCATTTCAGTTTATAGTAAAAAACAAAAACCTCAAAGTACCCCAACATGATGATTTTGAATTACAGTTAGAAATGACAGGGGAAGCCATACCCGATCAAATATATGTAATGGTGAATGGTGCGAAATACAAACTTAAAAAGGACAACACAATATCATTCAACCATACCTTTAAAAATGTTCAAAATGACATTCAGTTTAGCTTTTTAGCAGAAGAGTTTCAAAGTAAAATTTATGAATTGAAAGCGCTACCAAAGCCAGTCATGACTTCTTTTGATATACGAATAGACTATCCTAACTATACGGGGATCAAAGACGAAGTATTGAGTAATAGTGGAAATATTACAGTGCCTTCTGGGACTATCGTACAGTGGGAGTTTCAGACAGAGCATACAGATGAATTACTAATGTATATTGGGGATAGCGTATATAAGCCCAACGAACTTCAGGATAATATCTATCAGTTCAAAAATCGCTTTTACCAAAGTGAGAAATATGCTGTAGCAAATAGAAATTCATATATGCGAAATAGAGACTCAATACTCTATCAAATCAACGTAACACCAGACTTATACCCAGAAATACAAATCGAAGAGCAACGTGATTCATTAACTGACCGCAAACGTTACTTCAGCGGGGAGATACGAGATGACTATGGTTTCACAAGGTTGACATTCAACTACGCCTATATCAACGCAGCCTTAGACAGTCTTAATAATCAAGGAGTACAGCGGGTGGATATTCCATTTAAACGTACAGCAAGTCAAGACCGTTTCTTCTACTATTGGGATCTTAATCAATTGAATATTAGTCTAGGTACCGAAATAGAATATTATTTTGAAGTATGGGATAATGATGGCGTAAGAGGCGCTAAATCAACCAGATCAAAGACCCTAATATTCAAAGCACCTACCGCAGATGAACTAGCGGAGAATGAAGAAGAAATGAGCAAGGATATAAAGGATAAACTTGAAGATAGTATTAAGAAAACCAAGGAACTGGAAAAGGATATAGATGAAATGAGACGTGAGCTAATAGAGAAGAAAGAGCTAAGTTGGCAAGATAAAAAGAAAATAGAATCACTTCTCGACAAGCAAAAATCGTTACAACAGCAGGTAGAAGATATCCAAAAAGACAATCAAGACATGAACTTTCAAAAAGAACAGTATGATACTGCGGATGAGTCTATTCTTGAAAAACAAAAAAAGCTGGAAGAACTCTTTGATAAAGTGATGAATGATGAAATGAAAGAGATGTTCCAAGAATTAGAAAAACTAATGGAGCAAATGGATCAAGACAAATTACGAGAACAATTAGAAAAAATCAACCTTTCTAATGAAGATCTTGAGAATGAGCTTGATCGTAATCTTGAAATCTTCAAACAACTTGAAATGGAGCAAAAGGCAATGGAAATATCCGACCAGATGAAGGATTTAGCCAAAAAGCAAGAGGATTTAGCCAAAAAAACGGAGGATAAATCCTTGTCTAACGAAGAATTAAAAAAAGAACAAGAGGAGATAGCCGAAGAGTTTGAAAAACTACAAGAAGACCTGGATGAGCTTGATAAGATGAATGAAGATCTTGAAGAAAAGATGGATTTGGACACTGGTGACTTGGAGGAGCAAATAAAGGAAGACATGCAGGATAGTAGTCAATCGTTAAATGATAAGAAGAATGACAAAGCATCAGAGTCACAGGAGGGCGCATCAGAAGGAATGGAGTCTCTAGCTTCTCAACTAGATGGTATGGGCGGATCTTCTCCGCAAACGGAGGATATGGACGCATTGAGAGCTTTATTGGAAAACATAATACAACTATCCTTTGACCAAGAAGAGGTGATGGCAGAATTAAAAGTGATTGATAACAATGACCCTAAATATATTAAACACGCTCAATTTCAACGAAAATTGAAAGACGATGCGCAAATAGTTAAAGACTCATTGTTAGCACTTAGCAAACGTGTCATTGAAATAGAACCCATTGTTAACAAAGAGATAAATCTCATCAATAGCAATATGCTGAGCACTATTGAGAATCTCGCCGATAGAAAAACGAAGGTAGCCACTGAGAAACAACAGTATGTGATGACCTCTTTAAACAATCTAGCTTTACTACTTGACGAGGCCCTACAGCAAATGCAGCAACAGATGGCAAGTGGAATGCCCGGAAGTGGGTATTGTGAAAAGCCAGGTGGTTTTGGCAAAGGCAAACCATCCATGGCTAAAATGAAACAAATGCAAGATGCATTGTCAAAAAAATTAGAAAAACTTAATGGAATGGGTGGAATGCCCATGCCTGGCGGACAAAAATCAGGAGAAGGCCAAGGAATGAGTCAAGAAGTAGCAAAAATGGCAGCAGAACAAGCTGCCATTCGACAAGCAATAGAACAAATGGGCAAAGAACTTAATGAAGATGGTTCGGGCGCTGGAAATGAACTAAAAGAAATTGCAAAAAAAATGGAAGAGAATGAAAAAGATCTCGTTAATATGCAAATCAAACAGCAGACTATCAATCGTCAACAAGATATTATGACGAGATTATTGAAGAGTGAAAAAGCCCAGAGAGAGAGAGAATATGACAATAAACGTAAATCAGAAGAAGCAAAAGAGTATCAAAAAAGCAACCCTGACGCCTTTTTTGAGTATAAAAAAGAAAAGGAAAAAGAGTTGGAACTTTTAAAAACAATTCCACCTTCATTAAAGCCTTATTATAAATCAAAAGTAAGTGATTATTTCATTAGATTTGGGAACTAAAATTAGCGTAAATTGTGGATATATTAGAAGATAAGACATTGGTATTTCCTTCAAAGGTAGAGAACATCAGTATCGCAGAGCGATTGATAGATGATATTACCGAGGAGTACAAAATAGGTGAAGAGTATTATGGAAATATACTAATAGCCATCACTGAAGCTGTTAATAACGCCATAAGTCATGGCAATAGACAAGACGAATCTAAGAGTGTAACCCTTAAGTTTAAAACAGAAAAGGATAAACTAATCTTCGTAATTGAAGATGAAGGTCCCGGATTTGACTACGACAATCTTCCTGATCCAACAGCACCTGAGAATATCGAACAGCCAAATGGTAGAGGTGTGTTTTTGATGAAACACCTTGCAGATGAGGTTGAATTCAATGATTCTGGTTCTATCGTAGAATTGAAATTTAACCACGTAATTCCTGAGAATTAAAGTATAATGCCTGAAATCTCCTTCTATACCCCCGAAGTAGATTATACATTGCTACATGAAGCCAAGCTACAATATTGGTTGCAAGAGGTCTGTAAGGAAGAAAAAGCGGTTATTTCTACCATAGACTACATCTTAGTTTCCGATGACTTTCTTCTTGAGATTAATCAAAAATATCTTAATCATTCTACTTACACTGATATTATCACCTTTAACTTAGGAGATGAAAACGCCATTGAGGGTGAAATATATATCAGCGTGGATAGAGTAGAGGAAAACGCTCAAAAATTTAATGTAAACTCATACCATGAAATGAGAAGAGTAATCATTCATGGATTACTTCATCTGATAGGATACGATGACCAAACGACCTCTGAGAAAAAAAAAATAAGATCTAAAGAGGATTACTATTTATCAAAATATCAATCATAATGCAGATTATCGTTCGTGACGGTGTAAAAGAGGACATACCTGATGTGCTCAAACTAATAAAAGAACTCGCCTTGTTTGAGAAAAGTGCAGAACAAGTTCTTATTACTGAGGAGATACTCCACGAAGATGCATTTGGAAAATCCCCATCGTTTCGATTCTTAATTGCTGAAACCGACATCAAATGTTTAGGTATGGCGCTTTTCTACCCTAAGTATTCGACATGGGCTGGACGTAGCATACACTTAGAAGACCTGATAGTATTTGGCGAATATCGACGTATGGGTATCGGAAAAACTTTGTTGGATGCGTTGATCACACTAGCAACCAATGAAAACTGTTCCCGATTAGAATGGCAAGTGTTGGATTGGAACACTTCCGCAATAAATTTTTACAAAAAACACTATAATTCATACGGCGCTGAGTTTGATAATGAATGGCTAAATGTTAGAATCAACTTAAAAAAATAACGGAAGTGATGAAAGTATTCAAATTTGGTGGTGCATCCGTCAAAAATGCCGAATCTATTAGAAATCTTGTTACGATACTAAATTTGTATGCGGGAGACAGCATATGGATTGTAGTCTCAGCAATGGGTAAGATGACCAATCAATTAGAATTATTACTTGAGGATTATCTACAAAAGCGTGATTTTCAAGATAATTATCAAAATTTTAAGGACTATCACATTGAGATATTAGAAGATTTATTTCCATTTCGATCAGCAAGTGTATACTCTGATTTTTTTACGCTTTTAGATCTCTTAAAAGAGAAGTTAAGTTCAAGTGTGTCAAACGATTACTACAAAGAGTATAGTGAAATAGTGTCGTATGGAGAGCTGGTTTCAACCACAATTGTAAGCCACTACTTGGATCATGAAGGTATAGTAAATGAATGGATTGATGCTCGAAAGATAATAAAAAGTACATCTTCAAACTATTGTAAAGTAAATGTAGATTGGGAGACTTCAAAGAAAAACGTAATCAATCTACAGAATACATTCGTAAGCGAAAGGGATAGTTGCATTTTCGTCACCCAGGGCTTCGTTGCTTCTAATCACACAGGAGAAACCACAACATTAGGAAGAGAGGGATCTGATTTTACAGGAGCAATATTAGCGTGGTGTTGTGATGCAGAAAGCCTAATCATTTGGAAAGATGTACCTGGCATGATGAATGCAGACCCGAAAAAATTCCAAAACACTAAATTACTTGCCAAAATATCCTACAAAGAGGCATTAGAGCTTAGCTTTTATGGCGCCTCTGTCATTCACCCTAAAACCATAAAACCACTACAAAATAAAGGAATCCCTCTGTATGTTAGATCATTTATGGCTCCGGAAACAGAAGGTACAATCATTCAAAAAGAAGATAAATACGATGAAAATATTCCATCTTACATTTCGAAGTCAAACCAAGTCTTGATCTCAATATCCCCACGAGACTTCTCTATGGTAGTAGAAAAAAATATAAGTGAAATATATGGTGTTTTTGCTGAACTTGGGATAAGTATTAATTTAATGCAAAATTCTGCATTAAACTTCTCCCTCTGTTTTGATGAAAATGAAAACCAACTAAAGGCTTTACTATCCGCCCTCAGCGACAAATACAAGCTACTGTATAACAATAATTTAGAGTTATTGACTGTTCGTCACTATCAGGACGAGATGTTACAAAATTTACTAAGGGATAGAACAGTGATTTTAGAGCAAAAATCAAGAGCAACAGCTCGATTTTTATTGAGAAACAGAGTCAATTAGTTGGGGTTCCCATGAAAAACTTTCAATAAGACGTTCTATATCTCGATTAATATAAGAAAGTACAGGTGCTAAGGAGTCTTCATTGGGTTTAGCCCAAAAATATAGTGCTCCTCTGAAAAAGTGGTGGGTACTGTCTGTGAGGTAGAACTGTGAAGCCGAAGCAACCTCTCCTGTGAGGTTATACTTCATTCCATAAACCTTACTTTCAGGCATTAACACCTTTTTTTTATTAATATTAGTTGCTTTTGCATGATGTTGGTACGTCAGTTTCCTTGTCTCTTCAAGGTAAGTACGTAGGTTGTCATTTATCGAGTTATACGCTAGATGTATCTTAGCTTTTTGTTTCGGATAAGATATATTGAAGAGTATACTAGTGTTGTTTTGGCTCAACTCCTCAATAACGGCCTGATTGGATAAATCAAAAGAAAGAATACTACTCATAGTATAAGTAGTATACGTTGGTTCTTCTAGCTCAATACGCATAAATCCAACCGGCTTTGGGATAGTTGGGTCATCACAGGAAACCACTAAGAAAGCAAACAGGAAAAACAATATTTTAGTCTTGGCCTTGAACATTTCGACTTATTTTTATTTGTTTAACTCTTCTTTTATCAGCAGCCTCGATAGTAAATACAAATTCATTGAATTTAATTCTTTCATTTTTGAGAGGAATCTTTTCAGCCAATTCTACAACAAAACCAGCAATGGTATCCGCTTCACCTTTTGACTTTTCAAAATCCTCACCATCAAAATCCATTACTCGGTACAAATCAACAAGGGGCGTAGTACCCTCAAAGATAAAGGTATTATCATCAAGTTTGGAATAATTTATATCCTCCTCATCAAATTCATCGGTAATTTCACCAACTATCTCTTCAATCACGTCTTCCAAAGTGACAATACCTGAAGTGCCACCATATTCATCCACAACTATCGCAAGGTGCATTTTCCGTACTTGAAAATCTTTAAGCAAGTCATCAATCATCTTATTTTCAGGCACAAAAAAAGCATCACGGATCAAATCTTGCCAAGCTAAATTTTTCATTTCTATGTGCGGGATCAGATCTTTAAGATATAAGATACCTTCAATATCGTCAAAAGACTCTTTGTAAATTGGGATTCTAGAATGTCCTGACTTTACAAACTCATCTAATAAAATATCAAATGACATATCGATTTTAAAAGCAACAGTTGACGTTCTGGGAGTCATGATTTGCTTGACATTGATGTTCCCAAAATTTATTATACCTTCAAGTATTTTCTGTTCCTCCTCATCCGCATTTTGCATCGTCAACTCCATGGCATGACCTAATTCATCTACACTAATATCATTAGACTTTTTCTTTACTAATTTATTGGTGATCAGCTTGCTTGATAACAATAGGGCTATGATTGGATAAAAAAGTTTGGAAATCCATACAAGTGGTGTTGCCATCCATTTAGATACTTGTATATTGGAAGAGCTCGCATATATTTTGGGTAAAACCTCACCAAAAAGCAACAAAAATGAAGTAACGACACCCAATTCAATAATTAATTTCATCACATCGCTAAAACCACCTAGCATACCGTGAAGCATTTGGGTGGAAACAGCTACAATAGCAATATTGATAAAATTGTTTGCCACAAGAATGGTAGCCAAAAGCTTCTCAGGTTTAGAAAGTAAGTCCAAAACTAATTTATCCGAATTACTACTAGAGTTATTCAGAGTGTCTAATTGTTTTGGAGAGATAGAGAAATAGGCAACTTCAGACCCTGAAACTAGGGCTGACATAATTAATAATACAACCAAAACAATTGCAAAAATCCACGACTCCACACCAATTATTTGGGTTATTAAAAAGGGAAAAAGATTGATAATGGGTTCCGGAGGTTCCAAATTTTGGATATTAGTTATTGACTAGATAAATTAAAACGGTAAATCATCTTTCACCTCAGAATTCTCAGATACAACATCCTTTTGTGGTAACATTGTGTTCTCCGCAACAGGAATTGCTGTATTAGTGTTTTCATTTGTTTGCGGTCTACTACCCAAAGGTTGGATTATATCGGCAACTATCTCAGTAGTATATCGAGTAGTTCCTTCCTTATCCGTCCAATTACGAGTTCTAAGTTTCCCTTCAATATATACTTGTCTTCCTTTACTTAAGTATTTTTCAACAAACTCAGCTGTTTTTCTCCAAGCGACAATATTATGCCACTCTGTTTGTGTAATACGCTCATTGGTTCTTTTATCTGTATAGGTATCCGAGGTAGCCAATGAAAAGCTCGCAACAGTAGACCCCCCTTCTAAATGTCTTACCTCAGGGTCTTTACCCATATTTCCCACAAGAATTACTTTGTTGATTCCAGCCATAACATCAAAATTAAATTAGGGTATAAAGATACTATTTTTATCAAAATTATGAAATTAATGATTTCCAGATCAAAGATTTTTGTGAAAGCAGTACTATTGGCTTTGGTATAGCAAGTGTATCAAACTTCTTAAGTTGTATTAGTTGTTGAGAGCCCTCTAGTTTTTGTAGAATTTGTTGACGTATTATAATAAACCTAATGAATAGCCTCTGATGGGTGAGAATGTGTCGAAGATCAACGACTTCCATTTCATCATCTCCATGTTTAAGATTGTTGTAATTCAGTAGTTTAGAGTGTTCTTTTTTTGGAAATTCATATAGCCCTCCCCATATATCATCATTAGCTCGACGATGTACGATTGTATGTGTAGCATCATGAAAAACATAATATGTAAAATATCTATCTTTTAAGGGGTTTCTTTTTTTGGTAACGGGCAATAGATGTACATTATCGTTGGCGAAAGCGGAACATTTGTTCTTCACAGGACAAATATCGCAACTCGGGTTTTTAGGAGTACATTGAAGTGCTCCAAACTCCATCATTGCTTGGTTAAAATCACCCGGAGGTAAATCCCCCAATAGATTTGCAGCGTGACCAATAAAATATTTTTTAACAGATGTTGTTCCTATTTCTAATGTAACACCAAACAATCTAGATATTACTCTATATATGTTACCATCCAACACTGGAATCGATTGATCAAATGCAATGGAAGAAATGGCCGCTGCTGTGTATTCACCAATACCTGGCAATTTTAGGAGCTCCTTGTAACTATCTGGAAAATGACCACTATACTGCTCAGTGATGATTTTCGCAGTTTTATGTAAGTTCCTTGCTCTTGAATAGTATCCCAATCCTTGCCAAGTTTTCATAACATCATCTTCAGAAGAGAAGGCAAGGTCGTAAATTGACGGATATTTGGTGCTGAACTGGATGAAATAAGGGGTGCCTTGAGACACTTTTGTCTGTTGTAGTATTATTTCAGACAGCCAAATTAAATACGGATTCTTCGTGTAACGCCATGGTAAGTCACGTTTGTGAGTGTGATACCATGATAAAATGTGCTCTGAAATTGATTTCATTTTTTTTTATAAATTGGTTTACAGATTCGATATAAAGATATATCTTTGCACCCTTAATAATATGGGCTAAAAGAATTATTTTAAGAATTAAAAAAATTAATACGTTGACAAAAGCAGATTTAGTTACAGAGATTTCGGAAAAAACCGGATTAGAGAAAGTTGAAGTTCAAGCAACAGTTGAATCATTCATGGCGATGGTGAAGAAATCTTTATCAGAAGGAGAGAATGTTTATCTAAGAGGATTCGGTAGTTTCATCGTTAAGAAAAGAGCAGAGAAGACAGGAAGAAATATTTCGAAGAATACTACGATTATTATTCCTGCACATAATATTCCAGCCTTCAAGCCAGCTAAGACTTTCATTGAGAAAGTTAAGACAAATGTGAAGGTGTAATTATAGCGAAAATTGCTATAATTATTAATATTTCACCCACACTGTAAGTGTTGGGAAGTGATAAATGGCATTTATCACTTAAAAGTAGATGTACATTAGATGATTTATGAATGTACATAGTTAAATTATAATAAAATTAAGTCATGCCAAGCGGTAAGAAAAGAAAAAGACATAAGATGTCTACACATAAACGTAAGAAAAGATTACGTAAGAATAGACATAAGAAGAAAAAATAAGCCAATTATATGGGCTATGGGTGAGATACACCTATTTTTTTGAATTAGTAATACAAGGTATCCCGTTCATCTTAGCTGATGGAGGATACTGCTGTACAATAACCGCTTCGCAAGGCTCTAAAATTAGGTTTTGTGAATATTGAATTAGTCGTTGATTCTCACGATGATGAAGTCAAAATAGCTGTATTAGAAAATGATACACTTATTGAGCTTCATACTGAGAACAACGAAAGGAAATTCCAAGTAGGTGATATATACCTCGGAAGAGTTAGAAACGTTAATACGAGCCTTAACGCTTGTTTCGTAGACGTTGGTTATGAGAAAGATGCATTTTTGCATTATTTGGACTTGAGTCCACAATTTTCTTCTCTAAAAAAGTTTGTTAAATTTTCAGCAAGTGGAAAGCATAAAGATCCTATGCTCGATAAGCTTAAAATGGAGCCCGATATCAATAAAAGGGGTAAAATTGACGAACAAGTTAAATCCGGCCAGCATATTTTAGTACAAATAGCGAAAGAACCAATCTCTACCAAAGGACCAAGGCTGACTTCTGAAGTCACCATAGCAGGTAGATTTATTGTTTTAGCACCCTTTGGAAAGAAAATATCTATTTCCTCTAAGATTAAAAGTAAAGACGAACGTCACAGATTAGAGAGGTTGATTACTAGTATCGTACCTGTTGGATTTGGTGTAATTGTTCGTACTGTTGCTGAAGGTAGAAAGGTCGCAGAATTGGATAAAGACCTACGTTCTTTAGTAGAGAGGTGGAAGAAGATGCACAGCGTGCTTCAAAAAGCGAAACCACCAAGGAAGCTTCTCGGAGAAATAAATAGAACTTCAGCTCTTTTGAGGGACATAATGGTCAAAAACTTCAAAAGTATTCATGTAAATGATGAAGCAACAGCTACAAGTATAAAAGATTACTTATTGAATATTGCGCCTGAAAAGGCAAATATTGTAAGACATTACAGTGAGAAGATTGATATTTTCGATAGATTTGGTGTCCACAAGCAAATAAAATCATCATTTGGACGTCAGGTGAACATGAAAAGTGGTGCTTACCTTATAGTTGAACATACTGAAGCTATGCACGTCATAGATGTGAATAGTGGGAATAGAAAAGCCAAGGGGCTAGACCAAGAGCAAAATGCCCTCGAAACCAATTTAGAATCTGCAGAAGCAATCGCAAGAATATTGAAACTTCGGGATATGGGTGGCATTATCGTTGTTGATTTTATCGACATGCGCAACCGTGAGAATAGGAAAAAATTACATACAGTATTAAAAGACCATTTTAAGGACGACAAGGCGAAAAGCAATATTTTACCTCCTAGTAGATTTGGTCTAATAGAGATTACTCGTCAAAGAGTAAGACCTGAAACAAATATCGTAACTGCTGAGAAATGTCCTACGTGTAACGGACGTGGTGAAATCGAAGCATCGATATTATTTACGGATGAATTAAAACATCGATTAGAGTCTTTAGTGCCAGTGGTTGGTAAAGGTGGTCATATAGCACTGTGTCTACACCCGTTTATTGCTGCTTATCTGAGTAAAGAAACCCAAACGTCTAAATGGAAGTTCTGGGACAAGGATTCTAAACAACGCCAATGGTCTGAGAGATTCGGTATTGAACTAGAAGTTAGACCTATGAGCTCCTACACTTTTATGGAGCATCGTTTCTTTAATGCTGACGAAGAGGAACTTGAAGTATAGTAGATAGAATATTCTAGTGACCCTCTGATTGTTTCAAATTCTAGAACTGGGATTTGACGATGACGTCTTTTATATTTGTGAAATGATTTCAATTTGTATTCCAAGTTATAATTTTGATATAAGGTCTTTAGTTCAGTGTTTGGTAAAGCAAATATCTGATAATAAGCTGATAACTGAGATAATTGTAATTGATGATTCATCAAAGGAAAGTTATAAATCAATCAACCGGGAAGTTAAGAATCATTGCAGTCATTTTGTCGAGTTAGATCAAAATATAGGAAGATCAAAAATACGCAATCTGTTTCTTAACTATGCGAGTTATAAGAACTTACTTTTTCTAGATTGTGATGGGGAACCTATAAATGATAAGTTTTTAGCAAACTACATCGATAATTTGCAACACAAGGTAGTAGTAGGAGGGAGAATCTATGGGGAAAGACCCATCGATCTGCAACAACTACTTCATTGGACATACGGCACACTGAGAGAGAGCAAATCCTATCAATCCCGACAATTAAGCATGTACAAGTCGTTTATGACCAATAATTTCATGATTGATACAGATGTTCTAAAAGAGATAAAGTTCGATGAAAGCATAAGCCAATATGGCCACGAAGACACCTTAATGGGATTATTATTAGAGCAAAATGAAATTTCAATAGAACATATCGATAACCCAGTTTTAAATAAAGATATCGAAATCAATGCCTCTTTTCTCAATAAGGTAAAAACATCCGTAAGAAGTTTATATTCTATTTATTCAAATAATGAATACGCTGAATTACTCTTACAAAATGTGAAATTATTGAGGTATTGGAAAGCGACTAGATGGCTATCATCCATATACTTATCTGTTTATGCAATATTTTCAAATACGATTGATAAAAATCTTTTAGGAAATAGTCCAAGTATGTTTTTTCTGGATCTTTTTAAATTAAAGACCCTGCTGTTAATCGAAAAAGAGGCTAATCCTCATCAATAAACCGACGACCATCTACTTTCCCAGTATAACCATCTGTTTCAAGAAAGATATACTTATAAAAAGGATTAAGCGCTCGAATTTTACTTTTAATTTCAGCAATTATTTCTTCTAATTCTCCCACGGTAATGGAATCCTTAAAATTGATATCCATTGCAAGCAAAACTTCATCAGGACTCAAGTGCATTGTGTGTATATTGCCGTAATACTCCACATTATCATACTCATCAATAACCGTTTTAATCTTCTCAAGATCCTTCGTAAGGACACTTTCACCAATAAGCAACCCTTTGGTTTCTCTAGCAAGAAAATAAGCCACGAAAGTTAGGAGAACACCAATAACGATCGAAGCCGAAGCGTCAAAGACAGGATTTTGAGTCATATCTGTTAGAAACACTCCGAAAAGGGCTATAAATAATCCAATGACAGCTGCTGAATCCTCCATCAATATCGCAAATGTTGTTGCGTCTTTACTCTCTGCTATGTTTCTTATTTTAGCACTCGGATACGCTTTTTTGTATTGTTTATAGGCTATTATTAGACTTGTACCCTCAAAAACAATCGCTAGAATCAAAACAGAATAACTCCATATAACATTCTCACTATTTGGAACTGTCGGTTCAATGAGATGATGAATACCTTCATAAATAGCAACACCACCACCCAATGAGAATACAAATATAGCCACCACGAAACTCCAAAAATACACTTCCTTGCCATAACCAAAAGGGTGCTCCTTATCAGGTAATCTCTTGCTTTTTTTAATACCCAATAACAATAACATTCCATTGCTAGTGTCTATTAATGAGTGTATTCCCTCAGATAGCATCGCTGAACTTGAAGTGAAAAATGCCGCTACAAATTTCGCTATTGCAATAGCAAAGTTGGCTATTATAGCGCCGTAAATTGCCGTTTTAGATCCTCCTACTGCCATGGTGTTTTATTTTATGCGAAGTAAATAAAAAAATCTGTGTTAATTATTTCATTTTATTATTGACAGTAGTGCCTCTTAATATTTAACTTCACCGCCAATCTATAGGCAGATATATGTTATTTAATTCTTTCGAGTTCCTCTTGTTTCTGCCGGCAGTTTTTGTTCTGTACTGGTTTGTTTTTCAGCGTAGTTTACGTAATCAGAACCTACTTGTATTGTTGGTTAGTTATTTATTCTATGGTTGGTGGGATTGGCGTTTTTTATCCCTTATAGTCATCAGTTCTGTTCTTGATTTCTGGGCAGGCAGGGAAATTGAAAGGTCGGATAGTTCCTCCAGAAAGAAGAATTTCCTGATTTTAAGCATGGTAGTTAACCTCGGATTCCTTGGTTTTTTCAAGTATTACAATTTTTTCATTGAAAGTTTCGCTGATTTGATTGCTCAGTTTGGGATGAGTCCCAATTTTTCAACTTTAAAAATAGTATTGCCCGTAGGAATAAGTTTTTATACCTTCCAAACAATGAGCTATACCATTGATATTTATCGTGGTAAATTGAAAGCTAGCCAGGATCCCATAGCCTTCTTTGCTTTTGTTAGTTTTTTTCCACAATTGGTAGCGGGCCCGATAGAGCGAGCTACTAATTTACTCCCACAATTTTATGAAAAGCGAACATTCAACCAACAAAATGCGATAGATGGCATGCGGCAAATACTTTGGGGGTTCTTCAAAAAGATTGCAATCGCAGATATGGCATCCCCGTTTGTGTCTCATATATTTAATAATGTAGATACAATACCTTCCGGTGGATTGGTCATTGGTGCCATTTTGTTTGCATTTCAAATATATGGAGATTTCTCAGGGTATTCTGATATTGCTATTGGTACTTCTCGATTATTCGGTTTCAACCTAATGCAAAACTTTGCCTTCCCGTACTTTTCTAGGGATATAGCCGAGTTTTGGCGGCGTTGGCATATTTCTCTTTCTACTTGGTTTAGAGACTATCTTTATATTCCTTTGGGAGGAAGCCGTGGTAGTCAGGGCATTCAGTTAAGAAATATCTTTGCTATCTTTCTTGTCAGTGGTTTCTGGCATGGTGCCAACTGGACTTTTGTGTTTTGGGGGGCCCTGAATGCTTTATATTTTCTCCCTTCTTTTTTTATGAAAAAGAATAGAAAAAATCTTGATGTTGTTGCTCAAAACCGTTGGTATCCAACCATTAAAGAGCTTTTTCAAATGGGTATAACATTTGGATTAACTGTATTTGCTTGGATTTTTTTCCGTGCGGAATCCATTCAGGATGCTTTTCATTATATTTATAGTATGCTGACTGGTAATCTGACTAACTTCACGTCCAATATGTTCGAGAATGTCAGGGAGTACAACAATTTTAAATACACTTTTCTATTCATTTTCATTCTTTTGGGGGTGGAATGGATACAACGGAGAAAGCAACATGGACTAGAAGATATTTTTGATAAGATTCCTATCGTAAGACGGGGTTTATATTTTGTGCTTGCAATCATTATTATATTGTTTATCTCTAATGAGGCAACTTCATTTATTTATTTTCAATTTTAAGCGATGAAGGGATTTTTACTATGCACGTTTATTTATGGTTTATTATTCTTATCGATTTGTTATGGACTATCATTTATGGCAGATAAAGGTTTGAAGCGATCCACTAATAACGACCACCAGACGTGGAACATGATTGTAGAAGGTGAGATTAATGCAGAATTATTAGTTGCCGGTTCTTCAAGAGCGATGCGTCTGATAGATCCTAAAATTTTGGAGGATAAAACAGGATTAGACTCATATAATTTAGGAATGGAGGGCGCTAGATTGAGATCCCAACTTGCACGATGGGATAGTTATTTAGCCTATAATAAGCCACCTAGAGTAATTATCCAGACAGTCGATTTAATGTCAATGGGGCATGCAGAGACGGTATTCAAAAAACAACAATACCTGCCTTTTTTAAGCGACAATAATATTTATGACCATTTAAAACTTGTTGACAACCGACTTTTTTTAGACCGTTATTTCCCGCTCTACAAATACCATGGATATATGGATGAATTCAAAGAGGGGTTAAGGCTTTACGCCGGACAATCACCTTCTATAAAACATACGGAGTATAAAGGGTTTGAAGCGAAAGACAAAAGTTGGAACAGGGAGTTTAAGCAAATGACGGATACACTAAAAAGGGGTTATTTATTACATCCGGATGAACTTATAGAGGAGGGGTTCGAAATATTGGATGATATGATAAAGGATTGTCGGAAAAGAAATATTCAGTTGGTCTTGGTATTTACACCACAGTATAGCGGATTTACTGACCTGCAAGTACAGACGGATAGTTTGGTTATGGGGTTTGAACAACTAGGAAAGGAGTCCAACGTGCACTTTATCAATTACGTGTATGACCCGATTTGCAGCGACACCACGTATTTTTATAATGCTATGCACCTGAATCGAAAGGGAGCAACTGTTTTTACAGAACAATTGGCGAAAGACTTAATGACCAAGGGAATTTTGGATTAATAAACGAATTCCCTTTGTTAATTAACCTAGTCCATCTCAGTAAAATCAATTTAGTCACTATATTTTATCTCTATTCATGTAGAACAGTAAATGAGCCTTTGTGCGTATCCCCATTACTCACACTAAGCACAAAGTAATACGTACCATCATTCAACTCATCCATATTCCAATCATTCTTATAATTAGTTTCCTCGAAGAGTAGATTCCCCCATCTGTTATACACTTGTACGACGGATCCATCATAGATATTTTCATGAATAGATTGAATGTAGAAAAAGTCATTCTCTCCATCGCCATTAGGAGTAAATACATTATAAGTTTCTATACCACAAGGCTTAGTAGAAATATCAATAATATCTGTAAAACTAACATCACAAATAGGATCGTAAACATTAATAGCGTAAACGCCAGCTTCTTGCACTTCTTGAGAAACTTGATTTCCTGGCACCATCGTATCCCCTTGGAATATCCACGTGTACTCAAAGTCACCAAATCCAGTATCTCCGGAATTAGCAGTTATTATTTCTGGAAATTCTTCACAAATAGTCATCGTGTCTGGTAGATCCACAAATGGTTGGGGAAGAAAATTGACAATATGTACATCATCGGTTTGGCATAATAAGTCGTGATATATCAATGTATAGACCCCCGGTAAGTTCACAAATGCTTGTTCCGTATCAAAACTCGCAAATCCGCCTTCAATATCCGTTTCATAAGACCAAGTACCACCATAGGCAGAATTAAGGACTTCAATGGCTGTTTGATTGGCACAGGCTGGATCTACAGCACTAGAAGAAGAAGCTTCTACAACAGTGACGACAACTGTCGTATCATAATCACAGCCAAAATCATCCGAAACCAATAACGTGTATGGAAAATTACCAGTCTCTATTGGTTGGACTGTGATGATGGTATCGTTTCCAGCAATGATGGTCGCATCATCTAACCAATATACATCAATAAGATTTGGCTGATAGGTTTCCGCATTTGGATCAATCAATGGATTAAATTGAACACCCCAAGAGAAAATATAACCATTATCTGCACCAAGATTATCGGTAACAGTTATTGTCCATTCACCATTAATTGGGCAACCGATGAGGTCAGAGATAGGTTGTATCGGCAGGTAACTTCCTTCTGCCATTTGTGTATCGGTATAGGTGCCAGGGCCATCACCGCTAATAAACTCCTGACTATTTTGACCTGCTTCATCCGCAAAAGTACCATTGTCCGCATCGGGTCTCCAGCAGTATTCAAAACCTACGCCGGGGGTGTTGTTGGCAGATTCACCATCTACTGGTGCGGTAGCCCAAGGAATACCCAAGTTGGTGGAGCCACCAGTTTGGGTAACAAGGTCAATAGTTGATCCATCAGGACAAGTCAATGAAATATCAAGGTCACCAAGATATGAATGCTCTATAGTAGCACATATAGCAACAATATCGGATTCATTTTCGAAAACAGTTCCAGCAGGAAAGTCATCAATGATAATTGAAGTTTCATAAGAAGCACCAGATCCATCTGGCAGGAAGGTCTGCCCTGCTAAAAAACCACCACTGATAAAAGAGGATGGAATAGAACCCACGCCAAAGGTAGCTTGGTTATTTTGAGCAATACCTCCCACAAGTGTAGCTGTACTACCAAGACATATACTATCCTGAAGTTGACTCACAACACCAGCAAAACTCGGCGTGGTAGAAACCCTTACGGAGGATTCAAATATCTGAATCAAACCTAGCGTGTCTGTAACCGTTATTTTTATTGGATATCCGAACTGATCGGTGTAGGAATTGTCAACCTCTGTTAGTCCAAATCCTTCAAGCTCCGTTCCGTCACCAAGATCCCATTCCCAATAACAGTTATTATTGTCTTGATTATATCCAGACCCATCAGAATAAGGGAAAATACCATTGGCTGAAAAGTGAACAGAATCCCCTTGACAGATGTCCGTATAGTTTTGGTCATCCATAGCAGTAGGGCTTGTTTCTAATTCAATACTAAAAGGTTGCCATTGATTACCGCAGTTGATTTGTGAGGTCCAACCTGCACCACCGCTACTTGTTGCAGAAGAATTAAATTGTATCGTCAAGCACCCAGATGGATTTTCAACAGTTGCAGCATAATACATTACTGGCCCATCCGTAGCTGTACTAATGCTTCCAAGAATATTGGCTGAAGTATTGTCGCCATCATAAATGGTGATATAGTCCCCAGCACCAACATCCCAAGTATCACCTGCAGTCATTGCGTCAATTAAGAAGAATACGGCATTTCCACCATCAGGACAGAAGGTGATAGTATAATCTTCTCCAGCCGCGTAATTACCACCACTAGCATCACTATCTGTAAAGATAATTGGAGCGCCACCACAAGTGACATCCACAGTGCCACCTTGACTTATTGGAATGGTTTGGGTATAGAAATTACCCCAAACAAGGGTGAATAAAATAAGAAAACTAACTCTTGTAAAATGGTACATATTGCTGTTATTTTTGAGGGAACAAGGTACATATTTTTGTAAAAATGGCGTGAAATTATCTCTTAAAAAGTGACGATTATTGGTTTTTTAAAATTATCGCCTAATACTCAGACTTCTTTTATACTAATACTCCCAATTCTTATTCCTAGCATCATACCGTTGTATTGCGAATTTCAGTCGTGGGGTGATGTCTCCAAGGTTGGGCCATTAACTCTCTTTATACCTACAAAAACGAAGTGTATTGAATGAATACTTCGACCAGCTCAGCAGAACTGAGAGATGGATTGTGGGGAGCCAAGCATGATACCCCGATTTAGAAACACCCAAATTTGGGTGTTTGAAAAACCCCAAACTTGCTGGTATTATTTTTCCGTTTAAAAATCGATGAATTTTTCGGGTTACGTGCTTTCTGCAAAACAATCTAAATATTGAGATTGGGGAATTATTGGAGTTATATTAATGTGATAATTTGAAAGTTTGGATAATAACACCTATATTTGAACACAACAAGTAATCTAACCAGCCACCATAATTACTTTTATTGTGGTGGCACAATTAAAATCAAAATGAGAAGCACAATCGCACAATCGCACAATCGCACAATCGCACAATCGCACATAAACTAGTAGGCTTAAGATTCTTAATTTTCTTTATGTTTTTTGTCACCAATATTGAGGGGGTATATGGTCAATGTACAACATTTGATTATCCAAACAATTACACTGTAACTACATCAAATCAGAATATCTTTGAAACAATGGTAGAATCTGTAGGTATATCTTCTTTTGGGGGCAATATTATTTTTCAACCAGGAGTAATCCTAACTCTTGATGCATCTGAATTACGATTCAACACCAGTAGTAAGATTATTATAAATCCGGGTGCTAGAATTACTTTTTCAGTATGCATATTAACTTCTTGTGATCCAGATGGAGAATGGAAAGGAGTTCAAGTTAGAGGAAATTCTTTGCTGCCTTACAGTCAAACAAATCAAGGTCGATGTCATTTGAAAAATACGATGGTAGAGAACGCTGAAATTGGTATTTGTAATTACGATACAAATTTTTCTCCCAATTCTCCTGGACTAAGCTCAGGGGGGGTAATAACAACAGTATTATCAGAATTCAAAAACTGTAATCAAGCTGTTGAACTCGCAACTTATAGTTCTGATACCGGACATTTATTCGATAGAACAGATTTCACTTGGGATTATGGATTTAACTTTACATACAATAACGGTTTGAAACCTATGTTTTCGAACAACGATAATAAAGATGTAATTATTTTAGATTGTGATTTTGTAAACACGAACCCAAACTTTTTTTACGCTTTATCGGAGGAAGAAAGGAGTGCAATCTATGTAAGGGGAAGTAGCGCCAATATACTGTTAGAAGGGACAAGTGGTTATTCAAATATTATTGGTTTTACGTATGGTTTTTATAGTTCATCTAACGGGGTCAATTTAATAAGTAATGTTTTGTTCAAATGTGCTCGAGGGGTTCTTTTTCAAGGGCAAACGTTAGATCAAGTTATTGGATGTAGATTTAGTGATTTGCCACCTATTTTTCAACCACAAGTATTGGTAGCATTTGATGAACCAGAGGTTTATGGATTTTATCTTCACAACTGTACAGACTATATCGTTAGATATAATATATTTCGATATACTGGAGTCATAAACAATAATACAGGTATTATTGTCCTGAGTTCGGGCCCTACAAACAACTTGATTAGTTATAACGATTTTCAGGGATGCACAAGTAATGGAATAGCTGCAGTGGATGATAATAGAAGTAACAATGGAGTTAGCGGATTAAAACTTAGTTGTAATATTTTTAGACACCATAACTTTGCCGATATCCTTATCGAAAAAACAGGGAGCAACCCCCTTGGAATGGGGATAAAAGGAATACATAGCAATGGGTTTAATACATCAGTTGCTAATAGATTCTATTCTATCAATACAGATAATGATCCCTCGAATGGATACAATATATTTAATGATGATGTTGGCTTCCTAACGTATTTTCATCACTTAAGTGATAATCTTACTGAAGCAGATGGAAATATTTTTTCTAATGGCTCATTAATTCAAGCTTGGACTTGTCCAGGCAAAATAGCCAATATGATTGGTGATGATGGGAGTCATACCGAAGAGGCAATAGCTGTAATTTTGATGGAGGAGAATATGGAGGAGGGTTTGGCATTGGCTACGGAGTTCAAATCATTGATGAATCAAGAACAGATTGCATTGGATAATCTTGTAGATGGCGGTGATACAGAAGCATTAACAATGGAAGTATTGCTGAGTGATTATTCTGAAGCCTTGGACTTATACTACGAGTTAATGGCTAAATCTCCATCACTTTCTGTCGAGGTAATGACGGAGGCTATAAATCAAGAATCAACGTTGCCTAGCGTCTTGTTAACAATGATATTAAAATCTAATCCAACTGCTTCGAAGTCTGACAAAATCCAACAAAAACTAGATGAAAGGATGAATTCTTTGAGTGAGTATCAGCGCTATATGATTGACCAAGGAAAGCAATTGATCTCTCAAAAAGAGGCTATGGAGTCTTCGATTTCTTATTATAATTCGGAGTATAACAAAGCTATGAATAGCGCTATATCATTTTTATTAAAATCATCCGTTGATGATGCGGATGAGTATTTTGACAACCTTGAAGTATCGGACTCGGGTATAGAGAATGTATTGTCATTCATTAATGGCATAGAGCGTATATCGGATTATTACTTGATAGCCAAGCTATACGCAGGTAGAAACGATTTTGAGCAGGTGTATAGTTGGATTAGTAATGTTGCAGTTGATTTTGAATTAAATGAAAGACAAGAACAGGAACATGAAGATTATACTATGTGCTATGAAATACTTCAAACATTGTATTCTAGTACAGATAGAAATCTTGATGCCACTCAGTATGGATTGCTAGAGGATATAAGTAGTAAGGAACGTAATGATGCTGCTGGTTTTGCTTTAGGATTGATGATTAGTTACAGTGGATATGACTTAGATGAATATATTCCTGAATCTCGAGCAGATAAAGTTTTTTCTCCCAACAATGTACATAATCTATTGGTAAATGTTGATGAAACTTTAATTCAAGTTTATCCAAATCCAGCACATGATTATGTTTTATTGCAAGGCATTGATGTTACAAGTAGTGCAACTATTCATTTTATGGATGTACTTGGAAATAATGTATTGACTAAACCTATAGATAATGTAAGGCCATTAGATATACGATCGTTGAAGCAAGGGATATATATTGTATCTGTTTATCAGGATGGAGATATTTTAGTCAAACAAAAACTACAAATAACAAGATAATGCGTTATTTATTAATACTATTAATGTGTACTGCGTTTGAGGTAACCTCAGCGCAGTACATATATTGGGAACATACTATTGGAGGACTAGATTCGGAAAAAGAAACATATACAAATATAATTGTTGAGGATGAATCTATTGTGGCTTATGGAAGCAAGGTGTTTAGTCTAGGAGCACAAGCTAGAAGATATGATTTTGAAGGCTATACCTTAGACGAAGATACTATTCCATATCCTATTTTAGCTCAAGTTCTTTCTCCTTCAGCAAAAACCTTTCAAAAACTTCCCAACAATGAGGGATATATAGCTATTGGATATAACTATTCTGAAGGCAATTCATTTGTTGTACATATCAATAATTCATTGGATACATTAGGGTGCAATATATATTCTATTTTTAATGATGGAAGCACAGCGTTTAATAATTTAATGATAACAGAAGAAAACACCATAATAATAGTTGGTTTTGTTTATCCGTATGCTAATGAATATGAAGAATATACCTTTATGTTAGAGATGGATTTAGAGGGGGATATATTATGGACAAAAGTTCTTAATCAAGAAGATGGATATCGGCAACGATCTCATTCTTTTGAAAAAGTAGAAGATGGGTATCTAATGGCAGTAGATTGGCAGGATCTATCAGATAACTTTGAAGACAATACTCTCAAAGGAATAATTAATAAGGTCGATTTTGAGGGAAATATTATGTGGCAGGCTGAGACTGAAGGATCGGATTTTGGCTGGGGCAATAGAAGTTTTCAACTGGTAAAGAAGAGTAATGGTGAGATATTCATATTATATATAGAGCCATATGAGAATTTTTATTATGATTTTGATTATCCAGTACACTGGAGTCATATTGTCATGGCATCGGTTAATGACAATGGAAATATAGGCACCATAGAGATACAGCAAGAATATCTGAATAGTCATGAGATACATGCAGCAAGAATTATTAAAGTATTAGAGCATCACGATGGTGGCTTGCTGGTGTTGGGCAGTACTGCCATTCCAATAGTAGATTATAACCATACCGCTATTCCTTGGTTGATGAAGATAGATACTGAGGGAAATCAAGAGTGGTATTATGAATATCCGATGAATGATTCTGACCCTGAAGGATTAGATTATTATGTAATACAATATTTTAATGACATAGAGCCAACTCCAGATGGTGGCTATGCTATGGCAGGATTGATTCAAAAACTTTGGAATGGAGATACCAGATCAAGACTATTAAAGATAGATGGCTGTGGAGATGTGGAGTGGGATGGCTGTGAGCCTTTGAGTGTAGGCGAAAGCTATATGCCAAATATTGGTCTGACGCTTTGGCCACAACCGGTTACGGATGCGTTACAATTACAGTGGAAGACAAACATTGAAGCATCTGAAATTAGAATCATAACCATAACAGGTAGTGAAGCAAAGAGAGAGTATTTGACACGGAACACCTTGAATCAATCGACCATCAATATAGGATCACTAAGCAATGGATTGTATGTCGTACAGCTCCGAGATAAGAAAGGTGTCTTGATAGGATCTGAAAAGATGATGGTGGAACGATAATGGTTTCTAATACTCCCAATTCTTATTCCTAGCATCATACCGTTGTATTGCGAATTTCAGTCGTGGGGTGATGTCTCCAAGGTTGGATTGTGCACCCACAAAAAACAGTCCAAATCGATACCTAGATCGCTGAATACGAACCGTTCGCTCTATACCCACAAAGGCTTCGAGATATTGATAGTCCGATTGGGGGATGATTAACGAACCAGCACCAAGAACCACATGAAGCCTAGTTTTCTTTATCAATGGAAGGTAGTTTATCAATGCACCATTAAAGTGATGGACATAGTTTACCTTCAGATACTCCTCAGCAGTAATTATAGTCGTATCTTGTAGTTGCATAGATTCTAATAGGCTAGCAAAGAAATATTTATCACCAATAGGAAAAAACTTGTAATCCACATAATTAAGCTTTTTAGTATTTAGAAATTGTCCTCCTTGAATTTTATAAGTGCTTGTCCCTATCGTGCTTATCCGAATATCTTGTTTCACTTCCAATTCGAGGTAGTCAAAATCGACATTGGAGTTGACGATATCCTTAAACCCTTTTTTATAGTATAGCGAGAAGGTAGGCCATTTGCTTCCTAAAATAACCTTTTTTCGTGGCTCAGTAATGAATTTTCTAAAAGGGGTATAGGATATATTGATGGAGCTATTAAAAGAATGATAGGTGTCAAAAGCAATAGGATCATTGTTCTCAAACCAGTCATTTGTAAGTTCTCCAAACTGTAAATTACTTATGGATCGAAAGGTTTCATACCGCCAACGCCATGTTAAATCAAAGCCATTAAACAATTCTCTCTTCCAGTATATTCCAATATAATCCTGCTCCATCCAATTGGCACGCTGCAATAGATTGGTGACTGCATCATTTTGAGCAATGAGATTATAGAACCTTCCGATATGCGCTCCAATATATCCAAAGTGCATTGGATCATACTTGTAGCTTGTAGAGAATAGCCCTTGGATATTCTCATTCCTCAATCCATAATCTATCCGACCATTGAGACTGAATATCTTTTCGCTTTCCCATTTTTTGAAATACGCGCCATTGTATCCTAATCGCATACCTCCAGGTGCCACTGGATTCACCATACTGAGTGCCGACCCGAAAAAATACCTTCTTTTTTTGCGCCAATCACTGAACGTTATACCTTGCCAAAGTATGTCTAATAGTTTTATTTCGTTGTCAGCTAGTTCAATAGAATCTTTGTAATGGTCGCTATGCGTAATGGCGTATATACTGTCTTTTACAAACTGAAATCGTTGCTCTTCAAGAGTGAGTTTTTGACCCCTGTTTCCTTGCCAATAAAGCGAATCTTTTTCATATGCATCTTGGGTGGTAACCATCAATTCATTTTTGAAAAATCGTTTTTCAAAAATAGGATTGATAATATAGTCGCTAAAAGTAGCTATGGTTTTTCCAACAAATTTTTTAGAACCAGCTTTGGCTTTATAGTCAAATTCTTGACGAGTGAGAAGTAGGAGCGAGTCGTTGTGAAATTTATATTCCTGTTTGACATTAAAATCATCATAGAATAATAATCCACTTTTGGAAATCCCTAAATCCACTTTTACAATGGCAAAGCTGCCTTCTTGGATCCAAATATATCCCCTCCAGCTCGCATTACCTTTTTTTCTGGGGGTCACCTTTATTTTGTATTCAAGTTTATCATCCACTACTTCAGACGATATAAGCTTGAATTTATAGGTAAGGATAGAAGCAGCATGTAATGGCGACACTAGCGGCACTTCATTCAGACCATAGAGATCCATGAGATTGGTGTAGAAGTCAAAATCATCTTCATTGGCTTGAATATAATAAAGCCCTTCTTGATCACCATATTTTTTGTATCCTTCTCGTATGTCCTTGTATAAATTCGGTGCTTTAAAATGGCGAGAAAGTCTTATTTCAGCCATGTTCATGCTGTTGGCTAATTTATTAATAGCTTCTTCCTGTGCTTTTTTCTTTTCTTCTAATGGATCATCTGCCTCTTCGTTGGTGGATGAATTCTTCTCCTGTAATTTTGCTTGATTTTTAATTTTCTCCCTGCGTCGTTTTTCTTTTTCAGAGATTATTTCTTTCGCTCTTATGTACATTGAGCAAGTGAAGGCATCCAGTTGATTGCGCCATTGACGCTTCGCTTTGATTGCACTAGCTATAATGCCATAAGCAGGGTCTTTTTTATTGGCTACCACAGATACAGCTTCTAGTTGAATAGCGTCGGTTTCCAAATAAAAATCTAGTACTCTATCCTCATTGTTTTTTAGAATAATCTCCAAGGATTTATTTTTAAATCCTACGGCAGTGACGACGATAGTGTATTGATTGGGTTGATTAAATGACAGGTTGTAAACTCCATCATTGGTACAGGTAGTTCCACGCTCTTCATATTTCACACTAACTGCGGCAAATGGTATTGGCTGCCCATCTGTATCATATACATGCCCAGAAATAGATTGACCCAATAACGGGGAAGTCAAAAGGAGCAACAATAGGAAAGAAGAAATTCGGGAAAGTAATTTCATGATAATGCTATTGCAAAAATAACTGTCTTTTTTAATAGGGACGTATGAAGTCAATAGTTTGTTACAAGAGGTATGTGTGTTTTGTGAACGGTTTGTGTTTTTCGGGTTTAATCTACCAGGAATACAGAATCAAAATCAAATGATAATAATCAATACCTTTGTCCCAAGCTATGAGAAGAAACAGTAAATTAGAAATCATTGCCTTGGTACTATCCGCTGGAGTATTACTTACTGTGGCATGGCCGCATACGGGCAGCCTTATTTTTCTAATCTTTTTTGCATTTACGCCATTACTTTACCTTGAAGATGTTTTTGAAAAAAAGCATGCTTCTTCACGTCTTATTTTTCTCCCCGTATTCCTATCATTTTTGACATGGAATATTGGTACGACATGGTTTATATTTATGATCAAATTGCCCGGAAGTTCTTTTTGGGAAGAGTTCATTTCTAAAATCACCGCTTCGGGACTTGCTTATGTGCTAAATTCGATATTTATGGGCATTATCTTTTGGTTTTTTCATTACACCAAAAGAAAGTTGGGGGCCAGATTGGGGTATTTGAGTTTGATAGTATATTGGTTGAGTTTTGAATACCTACACATGCACTGGGATATCAATTGGCCATGGTTGAATCTTGGAAATGTATTTGCTGAAAACACTTGGCTCATTCAGTGGTATGAGTATACTGGCGCACCAGGAGGAAGTCTATGGGTGTTGATAATCAACATCTTGATTTATAAATTATGGAAAAGAAGAAACGAGCAAAAAAACTTCAAAGGCATGGGCCTTTCATTAATTCGATTGACAATGTGGTTGATTATCCCGACGATTATCAGTGTCGTTATTTATAATCGCCATGAAGAGAAAGGACCAATAATGAAGGGCATAGCACTACAACCCAATGTAGATCCATACAATGAAAAATTTGAAATAGACCCCCTCGATCAGCTGGAAGAAATGTTGGAGATAGCTGATAGCTTGATGACCGATGATGTGCGATTAGTGGTCTTTCCGGAGACGGCGTTATTAGAAAATGCACAAGTCTATGAAAATGATGGTAAACTTATTTTTAACGGAATGTGGGAAGGGAATTACGAAAATACGTTTAGCATTGAAGCCATACGTAAACTAACCAAACAAAACAAAAAATTAACCGTCATTGTGGGGGTATCTGATAAGAAGGCGTTTGATAAAAATGAAGATATTACCTATACCGCTCGATATGTCGAACGCCTAGATTTGTTTTATGATTCGTATAACTCTCTCCTAGCCATCACGGATGACAAGGAAGTGGCATATTATCGAAAATCCAAATTAGTACCAGGGGTAGAGTCCGTTCCTTTTGGTGGATTGATGAAAAAACTTGAAGGCTTTGCCCTGGACTTAGGTGGTACTACTGGGAGTTTGGGCACGCAAGAAAGGCGTAGTTGTTTTGATGTGGATGGTCATAAGATTGGGGGTATGGTTTGTTATGAATCTATCTATGGAGAGTTCGTCAGTGGATTTGTAAAAAATGGGGCAGAGGCATTGGCTATTTCCACCAATGATTCTTGGTGGCAAGAGACCCCAGGATACAAACAATTACTTGCCTATGCCCGAATGCGCGCTATTGAAAATAGACGATCTATCATCCGTTCTGCCAATACCGGGATTTCCTGTTTTATCAATCAAAGAGGTGACATAGTGAATCATACGACATGGTGGACTAAAACTGGTTTGGTTGGAGAATTACAGTTGAATGATGAGATTACTTTCTATTCAAAAGTGGGAGATTATATCAGCCGCATTGCAGCGCTTCTCGCTGCTATACTTTTTCTTTATACCTTGACAAGAAAAAAAGAATCGAGATTATAGCCAATTCTTATTGTTCACAGTTTCACAGTCACAAGTGACCAAAACAAATGTTTAAAAAAACGCCGGAGGTATTAACTTTTTATAACACACGTTGTAAGACTTATGTGAAGTAATGGGTCACAGTAGTTTTGCTTTTAAATTGCGCCAATTAGCATTTTTATTCCCTCATATTCATGTCAGTTTTCAATAATTGAGTTTATTTTGGACGCTTGTTTTTCGCACTGTTAATTTAATGACAGATATTAACAATGACCCCCGAATATATTCGAGGATAATATGAATTATAGTCTTTGATAGGTAGTCATTATTTATACCTTTGCCAGCAAGATAAAAAAGAGATACCATGAGTAAATATGATGTAACCGTAATCGGTTCCGGCCCTGGAGGATATGTAGCAGCAATCAGATGTGCGCAATTAGGAATGAAGACTGCCATTGTTGAAAAATACAGCTCCTTGGGTGGTACGTGCCTGAACGTAGGATGTATTCCTTCCAAAGCTTTATTGGACTCGTCAGAACATTTTTTCAACGCTAAGAATCATTTCAAAGAGCATGGTATCAACGCCTCAGCGATTAAGTTGGATTTCAAAAAAATGATTGCCAGGAAAGACGATGTAATAAGTCAAACCGTAGGTGGCATAGATTACCTCATGAAGAAAAACAAGATAGATGTCTATAATGGATTTGGGTCTTTCAAAGATAAAAACACCATAGTAGTAGATCTTGGAAAAAAGAAAAAACAAACCATCGAAACCGATAAGGTGATAATTGCTACTGGATCAAAACCTTCTTCTTTACCATTCATAAAAATAGACAAGAAGAGAATAATTACATCTACAGAAGCCTTGTCTTTAAAAAAATTACCAAAGACGATGACCATTATCGGAGGTGGAGTTATTGGTTTGGAATTAGGATCAGTATATGCTCGCCTGGGCACGGAAGTATCCGTATTTGAGTACATGGATAAAATCATCCCAGGAATGGATGGCACTTTAAGTAAAGAGCTGCTTAAAGTATTAAAAAAACAGGGCATCAAATTTTACTTAGGACATGGCGTGAAGAGTGTAAAATCTACTGCAACAAAAACCACTTTAATTGCCGAAAGCAAAAAAGGAGAAAAAGTAAAAGTGGATGCTGAATATTGTTTGGTGGCTGTTGGTCGTCATGCTTATACAAACAAATTGGGGCTAGAGAATGTGGGTATCGATACTGATGAAAGAGGACGTATCAATGTGGATGAGAATCTACAAACGCAAGTGAAAGGCATCTACGCGATAGGAGATGTAATCAAAGGAATGATGTTGGCACACAAAGCGTCAGAAGAAGGTGTTTTGGTCGCAGAAATCATGGCTGGACAGAAACCACACATCGACTATAATTTGATACCAGGCGTTGTATATACTTGGCCTGAAGTGGCTGCAGTGGGAAGGACAGAAGAGCAATTAAAATCAGAGGGTGTAAGCTATAAAGTAGGTTCATTTCCTTTCAAAGCAAGTGGTCGAGCACGCGCTAGCATGGACTTGGATGGAATGGTTAAAATTATTGCCGACAAGGAAACCGACGAAATCTTAGGCGTACATATGATAGGGCCACGTTGTGCCGATCTTATTGGTGAAGCGGTAGTAGCGATGGAGTATAAAGCGACCGCAGAGGATATTTCTCGTATGTCACATGCACACCCAACTTTCACGGAAGCAATAAAAGAAGCAGCACTCGATGCTACTGATAAGATAGCTATTCACTTCTAGAAGGTTAAGTTCCTTTGGACGTTACACGGGATAGACTAATTACGATGAAAGATGGAATAAATAATTCATGGAAAAAAGTTCTTCATGACGAATTCGATAAACCGTATTTTAAGGAACTATCAAATTTTGTAAACGAAGAGTACAAGAATCAAGTAGTATTTCCTCCTGCTAATAAAATATTTTCAGCCTTTAATGCTTGTCCTTTTGAAGACGTCAAAGTAGTAATAATTGGACAAGACCCATATCATGGGGAGGGACAGGCAAATGGCATGTGTTTTTCGGTGGCTAAGGGTCTGAAAATTCCACCTTCATTGCGAAATATATACAAAGAATTGGCGTCTGATGTGAAGAAAGAGATACCAAAACATGGTGATCTTAGCCATTGGGCAGCGCAAGGAGTATTGCTATTAAATGCTACTTTAACCGTTAGAAAAAGCATTCCAGGCTCTCACCAAAAAAAAGGTTGGGAAACCTTTACAGATGCGGTTATTCTAAGGATAAACGAGGATAAACAAAACGTTATCTTCTTGTTATGGGGCGCTTATGCCCAGAATAAAGGTAAAATTATAGATTCTTCGAAGCATCATATTTTGCAATCACCACATCCTTCGCCATTTTCTGCCCATCGAGGATTTTTGGGGAATAAACACTTTAGCAAGTGTAATGAATTTCTTAAGAATTACGGAATGAAGGGTATTGATTGGTGAATACCCCAATATTACTCGAATAATTACTTTTAGTCGGGGGATATTATGGATTGTTATCTATTTTGAAAGGATTCTGAAAATTGCTTTATCACATCACCAAGCATCATATTGTCTTCCTACGTGCGGTTATTAAAAATCAATTCCATAGTTTTGAAAAAAATTGGATTTGAAAGATTATCGACATATTGTTTATTGCCAGTCTAACGGACAAGGGATGTCCTATCTGGCGATAGGTGTTGAAAATCAACTAGTCATCAAGAATTCTAAAAGTGCATTCCAACAGTTAGAAGAGTACATAGATCAAGAGTCTGGTTGGGTATTTGGCTATTTCTCTTATGACTTGAAGAATGATGTGGAGGATTTGGAATCGAAGAATACTGATATACTTCAATTTCCCGAGATGATTTTTTTTAGACCACAATTGGTTTTGTCTATTTCCGACAATGGAAAATATACGTTGCAACACGATTCTGAAAATCATAGTGAAGCCGAAATTCAAGCAATTCTACAATCCATTAACGATGATGAGAAGGAGCAATCGTCGCTAATAAATTATGAGATAAAAAACAGGACATCTCAGACCTCCTATTTGCAAAATGTGGAAGATATTCTATCACACATTCATCGGGGTGATATATATGAAATGAACTATTGTCAGGAATTTTATATCGAAAACATTAATCTAAATTCTTGGGCAACGTATCAGCAATTGAACAAGCATACTCAGGCGCCCTATTCCTGTTATTTTCGTTGGAAAGAATTTCATTTAATGTGTGGTAGTCCAGAATTGTTTTTAAAAAAACAAAGGGATAAAATTATTTCAAAACCCATCAAAGGCACTATTCGACGAGGAGCAAATAAAGTAGAAGACGAGCTATTGATAAACACCCTAAAAACAGATCAAAAAGAAATATCGGAGAATGTGATGATTGTGGATATCGTTCGTAATGATCTATCAAGAACAGCAATGCGAAACACCGTAGAGGTAGAAGAATTATGCAAAGTATATTCGTATGAAACGGTTCACCAAATGATCTCCACTGTGGTTTCGAAAGTGGACAATAATACTAGTCCGGTATCCGTAATTAAAAACGCTTTTCCAATGGGTTCGATGACGGGTGCGCCAAAAATAAGTGCCATGAAATTGATCGAAAAATTTGAAGATTTTAAGAGAGGACTGTACTCTGGTGCAGTGGGATATTTTACGCCTGAAGGAGATTTTAATTTCAATGTTGTGATACGTAGTGTAGCGTATAACTCTGAAAAAAAATATTGTAGCATGGCGGCTGGAGGTGCGTTGACTGCCCTGTCGATTCCTGAAAAAGAATATGATGAAACATTACTAAAAGCAGACGCTATGAAAAAATCAATCCGTACCAATGAATAAGCAGTTTAAGAAGCATATTCTGACAGAGAATTATTTTCAATCCAATGAAAAAGTATTACTTGCTATCAGTGGTGGCGTGGATTCTGTGGTGCTTTTCCACCTGTTATTGACATGTGATATCAAGCTTCATTGTGCGCACGTCAACTACCAATTGCGGGATGATGCTTCGGATGGTGATGAAGCATTTGTGAGAAAATTGTGTGAGCAAAACAACATTCCTATTCACGTATTAAAGAAAGATACAGAACGTTTTGCGAATGAAAATAAAATGGGAATTCAAGAAGCAGCTCGTGAAATTCGGTATCAATGGTTTGATGAATTAATGAATGATACAGGCGTAAAAAAACTCATCACAGCCCATCATGCAGATGATAATATTGAAACGTTTTTTATAAATCTAATTCGTGGCACTGGATTGAAGGGATTGACGGGAATAGATAAAAATAAAAACAATATTATTCGCCCATTGTTGTTTGCATCTAAAAATGAAATTTTGGATTTTGCTTCAATGAACAACATTGAATTTCGTCAAGATAAATCCAATTTTGAAAATAAATACTTGCGTAATAAATTAAGAAACATTGTTCTTCCAGAGATAAAAAATATTTCCAATTATTTTGATATAACAATGGCAAAAAATATGGATAGATTGAAAGCAAGTCAACGTTTTATTTCTCATCAATTGGTTCAATATTCAGAAAAATACATAAAGATATTTTCAAGAGAAATTCAACTATCAAAGGAAATATTAAAAGATCAAAATGCAAGTTTCATTCTGTATGAATTAATCAAACCATATGGTTTTAATGGCAGTCAATGTCAGCAGATTTTAAATGAAATTCAAGTAGGAGGGAAGGTTGTTTCTGAAAGCTATATTCTCACTGTTGATCGTGATTATTTCTTAATAAGCCCAATCGAAGAAGCGAAATGTACAGATGAAATTTATAATATTTCGGAGGATTTGGACACTTCACATCTACCATTTTCTTTACAGATACAAAAATTTGAAAAGAAGAATTATCGCTTGAGTAGAGATCCATCTTATGGATTGATGAATTTCGATAAATTAAAATTTCCATTGACGATAAGAAAATGGAAGGATGGAGATAAATTTCAACCCTTGGGTATGAAGGGTAAGAAGTTAGTCAGTGATTTTCTGACACAAGAAAAAGTCACAATCAATCATCGAAAAGATCAGATGGTGTTGTTGTCTGACGAGAATATTGTTTGGATTGTGGGGCGAAGGGTAAGTGAGTTGTATAAATTGGATGGTGGTACGGAGTGGGTGTTGAGTATGAAAGTAGAGGTTGGTTTATAGAAGTAGTGTATTTTAAATGCACATGCTTTTGCACCATAGTGGAGTAATTATATGGTAGAACAAAATTATTTTCGTATATTCGGTTTTCTATAATTTTATAAAAGAAGAGGTAGCTGAAATTTAGGTGTTTCCAAATCTGGCAGACAAAGAAGTTTTTTTCACATTCGACGTGCCCAAGGATATTACAGAAATGATTCTTAATATTTATTCAAATTCAGGACAATTATTGTCGGAAAAAATGATTAATCCAGTAAAAGGTATACTTAGGGTAGATATCAGTACTTTTGATAAAGGGAACTATATCGCAGAAATAAAATCACGAGAATTAATCATCTTAACCACAAAATTTGTAAAAATGTAATGGTTAGGTCCTTTATACTTTTATTTCTATTTTTCTGTCCATACACTGTATAGCACAAAATACCTTTAGCGTTGTATTTGGATTGGATAACGACATTGAGATATTTTACGATATATCCACGGATGGAGATAGTCTGGTATTAGTATTTACCGATCACAATATAGAAAATGAAGACGTAATTTTAATTTCGATGTGTTATGGTATGATTCATTTACTTTAACTGAGCAAGATGGAGCAAATAGATACATCTCAGTAGAAGAGGATTATAATGGAGATATCATTTCAGCAGGGACAAGTTTTACCAATGATATGGGTCTTCATGGATTTTTGCGTAAATACACAAGTGATGGAATTGTGTTATGGACAAGGAGATTACAGCATGTTACGGATGAACCTTTTTCTGTCCATCAGTTTTCAGCTGTTACATCAACACCTGATGGAGGTTATGCAGCTTGTGGCTATATGTCAAGTGATGATTATTTTGCAGATGGATGGGTCATCAAAGTGGATAATATGGGGTGTTTAGTATCAGGTTGCGACACACTCAATGTTTCAATAACTGAGTATGAAAGTGATAATGATCAACAGTATTTCGTGGTTGGTCCCAATCCTGTATCAAAAGGAAATACTCTGAATATATACTACGTAGGAAGTAATGCTTATAATCAACAGATTGATAAGCTCAATACATCTCACTCTCTAGAGAAGGGTTAGATATTACCTTGGCGTAAAGTGTAAAACCTAATTTCAGTGTTATCAATATTTCGAGGTTCTAAATCCAACAACTATACTATCAGTACCCTATTGTAGAAAAATTGATGTATTTTTGGACTAAAGATTATTTGTCATAATATTCCTATTTCATAGTAGATATAACCTATACATTCACCTATATATTATGAAAACCCAAAGATCAGAAACAGTATATATGATTTTAGCAGCGATATTTATATCGTCTTTAGTGGCGTGCAATCTAGTTTTTCAGAAATTCTTTAGTTTCACCCCCTTTTCTTTTTTGGATTTTGGTAGTGAGGCTGGTACGTTGTGGAATAGGTTTGCGAATTATCGATTTGAAATAAGTGTGGGGCTGATTCCTTATCCCGTTACTTTTTTGGTTACCGATCTGATATCAGAATTATACGGCAAGCGTAAAGCCAATCAGGTAGTCACAGCCGGCCTTGTGGCTTCTTTCTTCGTTTTATTTATTGTTTTGATAGGTGATGCTGCAACAGCGACGAGTTGGTCACCAGTTAGTGACGGTGTATTTTCACAAGTTTTTGGGCTGACAGGCGCAGCTGTATTGGCTTCCATGATGGCATACCTACTAGCACAATATATCGATATTAGAATATTTCATTTTTGGAAAAAACTCACCAAAGGGAAAATGCTTTGGTTAAGAAACAATTTTTCGACCATACCAAGCCAATTGATTGATACAGCAAGTGTTTTGTTGTTATTATGTGCTTTTGGCGCCATTGATTGGGATAAATTTTGGATACTATTTTGGTCAGGTTTTGCATTTAAAACTTCGGTAGCGTTGATGGACACCCCATTATTCTACTTATTCACCTATTTAGGAAGACGGTATTTGGGAATTGAGCAAGAAATTTCGGACTAGTTTTTGCTATGAATGGTTTATGTTTTACCACCAACAATAAGTTGGTATAGACAGCATATTGTACTTAGGAATCCAATAGATAATTCATAATATTGCATATTCAAAGGCGAATATGGTATTTAATGTGGAACTTTGAACGTTTTATGAATGAGAAACAATCATTTTGATGAAAAATATAGCACTAGTTATCTTATCTGTAGTAATTCAATCATTTGCGATGGGGCAAGCTATGGAGCCCGTCACGTGGAGTACGGAGTATCATACTTTGGAAGATGGCAATGTAGAGATTTTATTTAAAGCTGTCATGGATGATGGTTGGCATTTATACTCGCAACATCTCGAGTCTGACGAAGGACCTGTAGCTACTACTTTTACTATTGACGCTTCTGATAATTATCAATTTGAAGGACAGCCGACAGAAGAGGAAGTAACGATAGCCTATGATCCAAATTTTGAAATGAATATTGCTATGTTTGAAGATAGCACTGTTTTTAAGCAAATAATGATGTCAGAACAGAAGGCATATACAGTGAAAGGAAATATCAGCTTTATGGCTTGTAATGATGAGCAATGTGTTTTCCCCCCAGAATATGTATTTGAAATAAAAATCACAAAGTAAACTTACTAGAAAACCAATGAAGAAATTCACCCTATTATTATCCATCGTTTTAGCGTTTTTCGCTCTTACTAATACGCAATGTAGCAAAGAGGAGCTCAAGGTTGAAGCGGCTTCAGAATTCGGGGAACGCCCGAGTGAGGAGGATCTTGCTGCGCGTCATATCAAATGGAGTGTTAAATCTACCAAGGTGTCTGATGATGAGTACGAAGTGGTGATTCATGCTTGGCTGCAAAACAAATGGCATTTATACTCTCAAGTATTGGAGTGGGATGAAGGACCATTATCCACCATCGTTACCTTTGAAACCAAAGATGGTTTTGAACTAATCGGAAAAACGGAGGAGGAAGGCGTAGAAAAACATTTTGACCCTGTATGGGAGCATGATATCTCATTTTTTGCAGATGAGGTCGTATTTCGTCAGAAGGTAAAAGTAAAAAATAAAGATGCATTAAAACTGACAGGAAACATCAACTTCATGATGTGTGATGATAGAGAGTGTATGCCACCAGATGACTTTGGATTTACAGTGGATCTTGCTACGGGAAATCAAATAGTAGATGGCAAACAAGTGGTGTCTGATGCCAATGCCCTCTCAATAATCCCCAAAGTGGACAAGGTGGATATGGATAACCCCACCAATGACTGCGGCACAAAGAAAGAAGAAAATGAGAATAAATCATATTGGACACTTTTTCTATTGGGTCTTGGAGGCGGATTGATATCTCTAATCACGCCTTGTGTATTTCCAATGATACCTCTTACTGTGAGCTTTTTCACCAAAGGTGGTAAAGAAAAAGGCAAAGGGATATGGCGAGCCATTTTATATGGTGTTTCTATTATTGCCGTATATGCTGCATTGAGTTTACCTTTCTATGCCCCCGGAACAGATCCTGAAATGCTGAATCAGATAGCCACCGGATTTACGTTGAACATGTTCTTCTTTGTCATATTTGTGGTATTTGCCATTTCCTTTTTTGGATATTACGAGCTTACGCTACCAAATAGTTGGGCAAATAAAGCTGACAAAGCTTCGGATATGGGCGGTATTTTGGGTATCATATTTATGGCTTTAGTGCTAGCTATTGTATCTTTCTCATGTACTGGACCATTGTTAGGCTCTGTATTGGCTGGTTCGTTGAAAGATGGGCCTGTGCCAATTACTATCGCAATGCTTGGTTTTGGAGCGGGGCTAGGTGTACCATTTACCATTTTTGCTGCTTTCCCATCACTTCTTAAGTCGCTACCGCAGTCTGGCGGTTGGCTGAACACAGTAAAGGTGGTATTAGGATTTGTAGAGCTAGGACTCGCCGTCAAGTTTCTTTCAAACGCTGATTTTGTTTATCGACTGGGGATTATTCATAGAGAAACATTCTTCTTGATATGGGCTATTTTAGCTTTCGCTACAGCGGCATATTTGTTTGGACTTTTCAGGTTTCCTCACGATTCCAAAGGACAAAAAATTAATGGAACACGGAAGATTATAGGGATTGTATTTTTACTTTTTGGAATATATGTCACTCCAGGTGTTTTTCCAAAGGACAGTCAGCCTTGGAATTTCAGTATGGTAAGTGGATTTCCACCCTCTACGTGGTATAGTTGGTACGATCAGGCAGAAGAGTTAGAGGTAGTTAATGACTTCGAAGAAGCCATGGCGCTTGGTAGAAAACATAATAAACCAGTACTATTGGATTTTACTGGCTATGCATGTGTGAATTGTAGGAAGATGGAGGATAACGTTTGGACACAAGACGATGTACATACAGTACTGGATTCAAGTTTTGTAATTGCTTCCTTGTATGTGGATGATAAAGTGGCATTGGATGATGATAAGCAGGGAAATATCGTTGTGCCGTTATCTGATGGTACTACCAAAGTGAAAAAAATAAAAACAGTGGGCGATATTTGGGCTACTTTCGAGTCTCTGCGATTTCAACAAGTATCGCAGCCGTACTATGTGATGTTGAGTCCAGATGGTTATCTCTTAACTAATCCGGTCGCTTATACGCCTGATTCTAAGGAGTATTTGGCTTGGTTGAAATGTGGCCAAGAGGCTTTTGAAAAACATTCTAAGACAAAATAAAAAATTGGGCTTACCTTTGATGTATGTCAATTGAAAAAATACGTTCGCATTTTGAAGAATCTTTAGAGGTATTAAAAAAATTTCTATCGAAAGAAGAGAACTTTAGTGCTATACAATCTGCTGGGGAATTAATGGTTACGTCTTTATCGCAAGGTGGGAAAATAATATCTTGTGGTAATGGTGGCTCAATGAGTGATGCCATGCACTTTGCAGAGGAGCTTACAGGTCGTTTCAGAGACGATCGACCATCTTTAGCTGCCATCGCAATCAGTGACCCATCATACATCTCTTGTGTAGCGAATGACTATGGTTATGACAAGATATTTTCACGCTTTGTGGAAGGAATGGGTAGTACTGGTGATGTACTATTAGCAATAAGTACTTCTGGTAATTCTACAAATGTATTGGAAGCGGCAAAAGTGGCGCAATCCAAAGGAATCAAAGTCATTGCATTGACAGGAAAAGATGGCGGAAAATTATCAAGTCATTGTGATATCGAGATTCGTGCACCGTATTCTGAATTTGCTGATCGTGTACAGGAGATACATATCAAAGTGATTCATTCGTTGATTGATTTTGTGGAGGGGATGATTGGGAAGTAGAGATTTGAATCAATGTATTACGTTGCGACCCTTGCGTAATCTTGACGTACCTTGTGTTTAAAAGTATTGTAGGTTCACCGCAAAGAACGCAACGAAGACCGCGAATACGCAAAGCAAAAGGTGGACTTTTTTAGGTGTTGAATTGGATTGAGAATTTGAATCAATGTGGTATTCCGTTGCGCCCCTTGCGGTAATAAAGTAATTCTCAGGTTTCATATAAGGAGAAAACAAAGCCCAAAATCAAACCTAGTTCAAATACAATTCCCTATATTTAACCCATGCTAGTAAAAACTTATGGATCAGCCTTAATGGGTATCAACTCTACTATAGTGACGGTGGAGACAAATGTGAACAATGGCGTTAATTTTTTCTTGGTGGGCTTGGCAGATAGCGCCGTAAAAGAGAGCCATCAAAGAATCCAAGCCGCCCTGAAAAACATAGGCTATAAAATGCCTGTCAAAGAATACACAATTAATATGGCACCAGCCGATATACGCAAGGAGGGATCATCTTATGACCTGACGTTAGCGATAGGCATACTAGGAGCTACTGAGCAAATAGATGCATCGGACGTTGGGGAATATGTCATAATGGGGGAGTTGTCTTTAGATGGTAATGTACGTCCAATTAAAGGAATATTACCAATCGCCCTTGAGGCAAAAAAGGAAGGATTTAAAGGCATAATAGTGCCCTCCGAGAACGCTTTAGAAGCGGCAGTAGTAGAGGGATTAAAAGTGTATGGAGTAAGTAGTATAACGGAAGTAATAGACTTTTTTAACAAAGAAAAAGAACTAGAGCAAACGATAATAGACACCCAAAAATTCTTTTATGATCGAGTGGAAAACTATCCTGTCGACTTCAGTGATGTTAAAGGACAAGAGAACATCAAACGGGCATTTGAAATCGCTGCTTCAGGTGGTCATAATGTGATACTGATCGGGCCGCCAGGTGCTGGAAAGACGATGCTAGCTAAGAGATTACCAACCATATTGCCACCTCTTAGTATCGAAGAGTCGTTAGAAACTACTAAGATACATTCGGTAGTAGGTAAAGTCAAAAAAGATAATGGACTGATTACCACCCGACCATTTAGATCACCCCACCATACTATATCTGATGTAGCCCTAGTTGGTGGCGGAAGCTATCCACAACCAGGTGAAATATCCTTAGCACATAATGGCGTATTGTTTTTAGATGAATTACCAGAATTCAAAAGAACCGTATTAGAAGTCATGAGACAACCTTTGGAAGACCGAATAATAAATATAGCTCGTGCTAAATTCACCGTGGATTATCCAGCTGCTTTTATGCTTGTGGCTAGTATGAATCCATGTCCGTGTGGATACTATAACCACCCTGATAAAGATTGTGTATGTGCACCAGGTATGGTGCAGAAATACTTGAATAAAATATCGGGGCCATTATTAGATAGAATTGATTTACATATAGAAGTAACACCTGTAAGCTTTTCAGAATTAACGCAGACAAAGGAGGAGGAAAAAAGTGTAGAAATACGTAAACGAGTGAATGTCGCAAGGCGTGTACAAGCCGCACGATATACAGATAATGATGGTATACATGCCAATGCACACATGGGTAAAAGAGAGCTGACAAAATATTGCAAGATTGATGAAGCTGGAAAAGAGCTACTAAAAAAGGCTATGGATAGATTGGGCTTATCTGCTAGGGCATATGATCGTATTTTGAAGGTAGGAAGAACGATAGCTGACCTTGAGGAATCAGATAACATTCTGACGCATCACTTGGCGGAGGCTATTCAGTACCGAAGCTTGGATCGTGATGGCTGGGCAGGATAGTTTAAATTCTGAGGGGATGTTATTTTATATATTTTCTATTACGAGTTTGGATTTTTGATTATTGTAATTGTTTTTCCAATTCTATTTATCCACTGTGATGAAGACGATATTTATTGAAAAAATATCTCCGTGATTACTAAGTTATATGGATAATAGTTCTAGATCTCGGAATAAAAAAACAACCAATATAACCTAAAAAGTCACTATTTGAATGGTTTATAAACAATACCAATAGACAATCGTGCAGTTTTAAAAGTGTTTCTACCTGTAATTATATAACCGAGTCCACAGTATGCTCCGATATTTTTATTTATCGGTTTGTATACAGTTCCTCCCACTTTGATAAATTCACTACCCAATCCTTTAAACCCACCTCTTTCAATAGTTGGTTCTAAATCACCTACTCCTCTATAATCTGTCCCTCCTAAGGAATGGTAATACTCCATCCAAAAATCAGCGTAAACCTTAGGTTTCAGAAGTCCATATTTCACTCCTACTGAAAATGCATCTGGGGTAGGTGAACTTTTCTTTATATATCCACCTTGTACAGATATAAATTTATCCTCTCCAATATATTGTTGTGCAATCAATCTTATGTCGCTTGCGTTATTGGCTTGACCTAAAGCACTACCGCCATTCGTTTGATATTCGGCAAGTGGGTGAGAATATCCTATAGCACCTAATAAAGCAATCTTTCCCAATTTATTGTTTTTTTCCGAAAGACGATACTTAAGATAAAGGGATCCATCTTGAAAATCGAACTCCTTGCCATTGTTTAAATAAATGTAAGGGATATTTAGTTGAAGATCTATTCTATCACTAATACCGTAAATAGCAAATAGAGTTGGACTTATCGCCGAACGAGCTATTGGCACCAAATCTCGACCAGCATAGTATTTGCTACCCGACTCTACAGAAATCCCGAAGCCAATATCTAGCGCTTTCTTATTTTTACAAAACCCATCCACTGGGCCTTGGGCCATTAGAAAAGTAGGAATCAATAAGAAAAAAAATAAAGTTGATTTCATGATACTATAAGTGATTAAGTAAAGGGACTAAGTTAAGTAAAATTATACCTTACAATTCTATGATATCACCACCGTTATGAAGCTAGAGCAATAGTTCAAAAGGAACAAAAATAGTCATAGTATAATACTTTGCAAGTTACTAGAATTGAAAAATCCTTAGACAAACCCCAACTTTTTAACCGAAACCACGTATAGTCAGTAAAACAATCGTCTATGAAACAAGTTATACTTTTTTTATTTTCTGTCACAATGGGCTCTTCGGCGTATTGCCAAATGGATAATGTGATATATCTCAATAATACACTTGAAGAGGTCAAAAAACGAAAGTCAACCTATAAAATGGTTGTTAGTCCTAGCGGATCTACTTATTCAGTAACTACTTTTGACCAACAGGAAGAAGTTTTCATGGAAGCAAATTCTATAGACGCAGAAGGAAAACAACTTGATGGACCAGTAGTTTACTATTATCCAAACGGAAAGATAGAATCCAAGGGCCAGTATTTAAAAGGAGATAAAGTTGGTATTTGGAAACGCTATACTCCTTCAGGAATGGAAAAGGCAGAACGTATTTATAGCCTGTATGATGCAAGTAAAGAAGCATATACCTATGTAGATAGAATGCCAGTTTTTAATGAAGGCATAGAAAGTTTTGATGAGTTTTTGAAACTTAGTTTTTCACATTACGTAAACCCATCTGTTGGCAAAGGTCAGCAATTGTTATTCTCATATATAATTAACGAAAGTGGGTACTTGATTAATCCCAAAGTAATTAAGGGTGGGAATACGGTAGCGAATAAGAAGCTTATAGAAATATTACAAAATATGCCTGTATGGTCACCTGGTGTAAAGCAAGGTCAAAATGTAAGAGTCTATATTGAAAAAGATATTTATTGCAAATAGCAATATAACAATACTAAAGATTCATTTTAGTTTGGTTAGTTTAATGGTTAAAGAGTCCCATTCGTTTTGCGAGTTGGGCTCTTTTTTTATTGGTTAAACCCGAATTATGCATTAGAACTTTCAATTACGAGCCCAAATTACTGCAGGGTATACCGCTGTACTAACTTTACTAATATAACCATTGCGGAGCTATGCTAAAATCATTAAAAATTCATATTTTATTATGCTAGTCCGCTAAGATGCAGGAGATCGTGCGACATTATTGCATATTATTGCCTAAAACCCTTGATGTTCGCATAATATTATTACCCTC
>JAJRRH010000105.1 GCA_024279715.1 Bacteroidota bacterium | reverse complement strand
TGGGTCAAGATTATTTTGAGAAATTCACGGAGTTGAGAATAGCTAATGACACGGTCAATCAAAGAATCTTATTGACTGAATGGGAACAGGAAGAGCCAGAGTGTGCAGAGCTTTTTACAAGTTATTTTAATTATTACTTCTATAGAAGTCAAATAAGTGGCATCGGATTTGACCACAAGCCTGAGGGAAAATTTAGCCTGTCAGTATTGGATTCTACAGATAGACCAATTGGTTTTTTGGTGGACAGAATTTTTTATAAGGATAGTCTGTTTGCGAAATCAATGGAATATATCAATCAAGGCATACAGGAGTACCCAGCTCGATTAGATATGCGATTTGGAAAAACGTATGCGCTTGGTCAATATGAAAAATGGGAAGCGTTTTCAAGTGAAATAATTCGAGCGGTTGAGTACTCTTCATTAATAGATAATCATTGGAAATGGACGCTGAATGTTCCTGTAGAAAATCCAAAAGATTTTTTTCTTGGAAGTATTCAATCCTACCAGAATCAATTGTACAATACCCAAGATGATTCATTATTGAAATATATACGCAATATTGGTGAGGCAGTATTGAAGTATTATCCCAACCATGTGGAGAGCATGAGCAATGTCGCACTGACATATATTATTCTAGGAGACAATGTCAAAGGGATAGAGTATTTGTTGCAAGCAGAGAAGGTGGACTCAACCGATGCCTATGTTCTTAATAATTTAGCAAATGCCTACTCGAACTTGAAGGACAAGGATCAAGCAATTTTTTACTATGAAAAAACTATTCGATATGCTACCGGAGAATTAAAGAAACATGCCGAAATTCAGATTAAAAAAATTGAAACTAAGCAGTGAAAAAAAAATGTAATTGGGCAAACATCTGATAAAAATGGAAATGTGTATGTGCTACTATACGCATAGAATTGGGATGGATAATGTACGTGGTGATTATGAATGAGATCCCCCTAAATCAGATCCCGTTTACTTCACCATAATTCTTGTAGAACTAATCTCTCTATCGATAGTAAAATAGCTAGAGATATACATCCCCGAAGATAAGTCACTAACATCTATTCGATGACTACCAGCGGATAGATTTTGTCGTGACACTATTTTGCCATCCATTTGTAGAAGACTTAGCGTTCCATTTTTTTCAACTTCGATAGTGAAATTATTCTCTATCAATGTTGGATATAAGCTCACCTGAGCGGTAATATTGTCATCTTCAATTCCAACAAAAATCACTTCTCTTATAAAATTCAACACCTGAGAAATATTCTCCTCAAAAAATGGCGCATCATGGCTGCCGCCTTGAATAGCTAGTACTGTTGCATTATTATTCTCCAACATATCCACTTCAACAGGCAATAGACTACCTACCGCTTGATCGTTTGTGCCATAGACATACATGAGTTTCGATAAATCTATTGCAGCCAACGAATCTACGTATCTATTCATGCCCGCAGCCGCTTGTAATTTCATACCTGCCCATTCGTCAGGCGACGCTTGTTCTGTCTCAAATTCTAAATTTATGCCATCTACAAAACCTGCATAATAACCCTCTGCAAAAGCATCTACCACCTCTTGATTCATATTCATCCTCCCTGACATAGGAATAACTTTTATCACATCGTCAATACCATAGTCATCCACGTACTCAGGTAAGAGAAAAGCGCCAAATGAATGTCCTATCAACACCACTTTCTTATCCAAAGCATTAAAGTGATTCACCACTTTCTTGAGCAAAGCTACTGTTGTGTCATTGTACATCTCTGCATCCATTAGAGTAAGTGCCGAGTTGGTCATTATCTCGGGACGTAAGTGCTGAACTTGTTGCATTTCTACAACAGAAAATGTTGGTATAGATTCAAAATACTCCCAATCTCCCTCATAAAGCATATTGGTAGGGCCGCCATGTAGTCCAATGATAACCGTGTCGGCACCTGCATTGGTTCTAGTGACTATATAATCTTCTACATCGGGAAGCGTGTTTAAGTCTATATTGTTTTGAGCGATCAAAATTGTATTCGATAGTATGAGTGCTAGTGCAATAGATAGTAGGCTTTTCATGTTGATTTTAACTATATGGATGACAAGTAAGTGATTATTTATGATTGTTTTCAATTAGTTTTTTTGTGTACTCTAGCACAGCGTCTTCATTGGATAAAAATTGACTTACCGAAGGAGATACTTCGTGTTGAGGCTTCGTACCCGATCCATTCTCATATAGCTGTTGCTCTACATCTTGTTCATTAATCACAATGAATATTGAAAATGGTAGCTTTGAATTTGGTAGAGTGTATATCAAAGGAATACTACCTGTATGACGGTAATACCCACCGCCAGTTTCTTCTCCAACAAATGTAGCATCACTTTTGTCTCGCACGAGAGCACTAAATAATCCACCTCCTGAAAAAACTTTGCCACCAATCAAGACATAGGTGTTTCCAGTGAATCTAGTTTTCTGTGGGTCACGTTTCAGTACATACTTCTCTTTGTAATAAAAAGCACTGTCATCTCCTTGATAAAATTCTCGGGAGATCATCTTTTTCGCTTTCTTTTGGATAGCTTCATTCGATTTGCCATCCAATCCAAACATGGATTTCCACTGCTCATGAAGCAACTCAGGATATAGAGGAATATCCAATGTGTTGAGCTTTCTATACTTGTTCTCCTTAAAAGGTTTGTTAATCAAATAGGAGGCAAGCTCCATGTCATTACCATCATCACCACCAGTGTTCTCGCGAATGTCAAGGATGAGATTATCGCAGTTTTTGTCTTGTATATCCTTAAAACTTTTTTTCAAAAAACGAAAAAATTTCTTCTGATTTTTTTTAGTCTCTGTCGAAAAGGTATTCACCGTTAATAATGCTGTATTGTCCGGAAGATACTCCAAGTAATAAGGTCTGTCATACGGTTCAGCTTCTATGTCATAGTCAATTTGTGAAGCTTCTTCGAGGGTAAAACGACCATCCTCTCCTGTGGCATAACTAGTATAGTCAATGATGAATTCAGATTGCTCTCCATAAAGTAAGAAGAGGTACGAATAAAATTCTTCTTCTAGTTGGCGATATTTGAATGTTTCATTGTACCCATCAGAGCTAATTATTTCAAACCCATCTTGCACAATCTGTGCGACCGTATGACCGTTAATACTGCGGATCTGATCGCCACTTCGCAGCTCCTTAAAATCATTCGCTACTATCAAGCTGTCCTTTATAAACTTGACTTTAATTGGAAAAAAAGCAATTTTAGTACTATCTATATTTTCAAAAATCACAGCAGATGGAAAAAGACTACTATGTCCACATCTTAGGTGTGTATGAATATCCGCCATGAGCAGGAAATAGCCACGATCATCCAAGTCGTCATTCGTATTAATCTCTTTTTCAGCAGCGAAGAAAAGTGAATCAAATTCCGACTTGGATGTATAAAGATACATGCCAGAGTGGGATGTTTCCACAATTTCACGATAGATTTTAAGATCGTCCAGGTATCCCTGTCTTACAGATGTCTGAGCATTAAGTAATAGGCTGACCTGTAAAATGGTGAAAATGAAAATTATTCTCATTGTAAATTCCTAGAACATTACTGAAAGCATTATTGTAGATATTCAATTGCAGCGTCCAATACTTCATCATGCATGGTGTCCAAAGTGTCCAATGCTACTGTAATATCTGGATCGATACCATCATCCAAATGACGCCCTTCATGGTCAATAAATTCTGAAGTAGAAAGACTCCATTTCCAACCATTCGCAAGAAAACCATCTGCGACAGAACCTGATCCACCACCAGTACGTTGCCCCATAAAGGTTACATACTCCAATGGATTCATGTTATAACACAATGTTGTCGTTGCACTGAAGCATCCACGGTCAGTAAGAACAACAACAGGTTTTAAGTAATTGTTATTACTTGATATTGGCGTTATGTTCGATTGGCTATCCGCAAAATCGCCAGCTGCCGGGCCTATTTTAAATCGTTCGTATCCCGTGTAGATTGAGGTGGATATAAAATAAGAAGCAATTTTTGTAGATAATGCTGGGTCTCCACCGCCATTGTTTCTTACATCTAGAATCATACCGTCGGTGTTTTTTAGATAACCAAAAATAGTTTCAAGCTCCGAATCGCTTATCTCTACGCCGAAGGACGCTATTCGAAAGTATCCAATGTTCTCATCTTGAGCAAGTTTTCCGTATATTACACGTGGTTCTGGATTGGTCTCATCTATTGCGCTAAGATCTGTACCACTTGGAATTGTAAGCATATTTGGATTCGCAGACTCTACAAGATAGTTTGAATAAAGAATTTCTTTATGAAATCCAGCAGGATAATTAGCGTTTATGTCGAATGCCTGATAAAATTCCTCTAGCCCCTTATAGGCATCTAAACTCGAATGACCATCTCTTAATTTTTTCGTTATTAAGGCTAGGTGATCAAACAGTTCTTTTTCCGTATTTGATTCAGTAACTAATGGAGAGATTGAATCTATCAGATGATTGATGTCCACACCTTTGAATTCTAGCATAGCGTATTTCTCTTTGACTAACGTGCTGTATTCTTCAAAGATAGCTTTATTGTCTGTTTCAGGCTTAGGGTGCAAAAGTATTTTCTCACAGGATGAGAATAGAAGTAGTAATGCAAACGATATTAATATTGATTTTTTCATGATTACGGATATTATTTTTTAATCTTTTGTTCTGTCTTATTAGTGATGTTGAATCTAAACACTATATTATGTTGGGCAATAGTCATCGGATAGTGTTTCACCTGTGCTACTCGACTTACGTTCCATAAATAGCCGAGAGTAATTCGTTTTTTATATTGAAAAAGCAAGGAAGTCTTAATGTTTATATGTTTGAATAACGATTTCATTTCAAAATACTTTAACCCAAATGGAGAGCTAGCAGCAGTGTTTTGGTAATCAAATTCACCGTTTTCCAAAATATTCTGAGATGATGAAAATGCAAAAGAAGAGGAAGAGCGCATTAAACTTAATAACCCAAGATCAAAAGAAGATTCTAAATTCCAGTGGTCATTGATACGTTTGTCATGGACAAGAGATCCATAAAGGTGACTGCCCGTGTTTATTTGTGATGCATTATTCCCTAGAGCAGGGGTGTTTCTTAAATAGAAGTCTATGAGATCCATCCTTCCACCAACATAAAGACCATTTTTTAATCTTCTCAGATGCTTATAGTATATTTTAACGGATTTGGTAGTCGATGCCCCCTGTTCATATTCTTTGGCGCCACCTGCAAGCGCATTGAGGGTTATTGCAGTCTCCCAAAGTTTCCCTTCTTTACGTTTTTGAAATCCGATATGAAGCGTTGCTCCTATATCCCCGAACTGCGTGTCTGAAAAGTTCGTATTCTGAAATGTTCCCTTCGCTAGACCAGTGCCAATAAAAAATTTCTTGCTAAAATCACTGCCCGTGACAGTAGGAGTAGGGTCAGCCATTTCTGCTGGTTGAGCAATAGAATTCCCGTAAGACAGGAAGGATAATATCGCTAATAGGTATATTTTTTTCATCTTTTTATATATTTTGGTTTCACTTACTTTAAAAAGCTGTGCAAATGTCTAGAAAAATATCGGAATAAAATAAAATGATTAGTTCATGTAGTACTGATTTGTCTATCTCCCCTTTTACTTATTGGGATTGAATTGCCCTGGAGTCATGTTTTCAAAATGTTTGAAAGCCCGATAAAAAGCACTTTTGGACTTGAATCCTACTTCAATTCCAATGCCTTCAATACTTAAATTGGCATATTTTTTATCCAATAATAGCAATTTCGATTTTTCCACCCTGAATCGATTTATAAATGAGTTGAATTTTAAGTGGGCTTCATTATTAATAACATTCGATACATCCCTGATTGAAGTGTCGAGACCGATAGCCACATCAAATATTGTTAGATTGGTTTGAAGGTAGCACCTGGAGCTATCAATGTAAGATGTTAATTTCTCCAACGTTAATCCTTTTTCTTGAGGCACTACTTCTTCGATGTATTCTTCTTGCTTTTGACTCTCATAATGCTCTTTATCTATCTCTTTCTTGAATAGATTATCTTCGTTTACTTCAGACTCCTTCATTCTGGATACTTTTATGAATCTCTGCATCAAAGCTTTATATGAAAACCAATATATTATTGCCGCATTGAATAAACTGACAAGTATCAGGGTGAAGAAGCTATTTGATTCAAATATATACAAAAGAGAAATAAAAATTAATAATATCAGATAAGCTATGCTCCCCTGCTTGATCCACATAAGAAGATAATTCTCAGTAGAAGAAATATAATTTAGTATTTTGTCTTTGTGCTTTTGCGCTAGGCGGATGGTTAAAATCATATAGTACATTGAGTATGCAACGCCTACAATGAAATATGCGGACATAATACCCATCGTGGTTTCTGAAATATCTCTTTGACCACCATCAGAAGGGTCAATAATAAAAAGAAAGCCAAGGATTAAAAACTCTAATATGCCAGGAATCAAATGATAAATTGATTTCTTCCAATCAATTTTCGAAATGATGGATTGGGTGTATAAATAGAGTAAAGGAATACTTAGATAATAGAAATTTGAAGGTAGAAAAAGTAAACGGGGATGATTTAAAATCATCTCAGTATTTAACAGAATAGCCGGTATTAACTCTACACAATTGAAGATTAAAAACAAACCTATTAACAGGGAAGGTAGGGAGTGTTTTTTTCTGAATAACAATAAAAGACCAATGAAAACGCCCTGAACCAAGGCTATAATATCAATTAGGCTAACTATGTCAATGTCCAGCGGGCTCATTTATAACAGGCATTTTTATTTGGCTGCAATAGTAACGAAATATGTAAGGAGAGATTTAATTGGAGGGAACAATTAATTTACCATTAAATAAGCACTCTATGAATCCTATTGAATATAGTATAAGTTGAAGTGTTATTTTTCAATAATTTAAAGAATAGCTAAGAAAATAACCGAGAGTTATTTAATGCTTAAGGTATGCCAACGATGAAAATCATAGAAATAACAAAATTAATTCACCTCATAGTCAATGATATATGGTTTATTTTAGGATTATCTACAAAAACACCCAAGGTTTTTCCATCGAGATTCGTCTATATATATGAAGACAAATTTATAAACCATTTAATACTTATTTTTATGAAAATTTTAAAACAAATTTTATTTTTAGCGATATTCCTTGGACAAGGTTACTTTGTACAAGCGCAAATATCAGACTGTGATTGTTCAGGGGATGAAGAAATCACTTTATGTGTAGAGATTCAGGAAGGATTCGTTCTTCCGATGTCTGAATGTGAATACGAATGCCTTATAGCCGATGGGTTCGAGGTTGAAGTGGCCGACTGTGATGATCTTACCGATTGGGAAGATATAGTTGATGGAGATTTTGGAGGATTTGGTGACGATGACTACGAAGGTTTCGATTGTGATTGTACTGGTGAAGAAGAACTGGATTTATGCGTAATCCTAGGAGAATACGTAGTGCCAATGTCGCAGTGTGAATTTGACTGTTTAGTAGCAATGGACGCAAGTATTACCTTGGGTGACTGTGATGATCTTGACAATTGGGAAGATGTCGAAAACGGTGGTTTTGGTGACGATGACTATGAAGGTTTCGATTGTGATTGTACTGGTGAAGAAGAACTGGATTTATGCGTAAACCTAGGAGAATACGTAGTGCCAATGTCACAGTGTGAATTTGACTGTTTAGTAGCAATGGACGCAAGTATTACCTTGGGTGACTGTGATGATCTTGACAATTGGGAAGATGTCGAAAACGGTGGTTTTGG